>JAJZAR010000005.1 GCA_021799315.1 Thermoplasmata archaeon
ATTTCTTACTGACTCAGAAATTTAACACTATTTGGAACTATTGATTTGCACTGATGAGATATCATGCCTGAAAATTCCGATTTAAATCCACATAATGGTATTATTCATGCAACTTATCTCCTTATTTCCGTCCATCTTTAAACAAAAAACGCCATCTTGCTGTGCCTCTTCATGTTAAGTAACTTCACAAGATTGCATCCCTGAAAAAATAAAATTAAAAATCATAAAGGGTAGTCTTGTTTATTCTGAGATAATATCGCTCATATATCCTGGAAAATGAAGCTTTGGAATTTAGGGCACTGTGAGACAACCTCAACAACCCGTGATTTTCCGTTATGATTCCGGCCTCTATCCCTGCCCTAACATTACTTTTGATATCCTCTCTTAAATCATCTTCCGGTTCCTTGAGTGAAAGGTTTTCCACGCCGAAATGTATACGACTGATGAATTCACTTTCATTTCTTGGGCCGATCGTATCCATTAGCGCCTTAAAACAGAGGAATTTGTTGTAAAGCGGCATTTTTATGTAATATGGAAATGGATATGGATGCAAGATCTCGAAGGCTTTTGTTGCATTATGTTCTCTGATATAAATAGTACCTGGCTTTCTTCGGGAAATTACAATTTCTTTCTCCAGCTGTTGGTTACTATTCTCCATTGAATCTGACAGTCCAGCGTATGTTTTTCTCGTCTCGCCATTTGAACTTTGAGAATAAATAACTACCCCCTTCTTCCCGCCTCCAGTCCATGACTGTTCAATGCCATTATTATCAACAGTGACTATCGCCATATTTTTCTCAGAAATAGAAACGCTTTTTACTGTGTATGTGAATGCTTCCTGGTTCAGGAAATAGGAGAATATTCCTGCGATTTGCCAGTACATGGATTCCTTCTCCCTCTGTTCCCGTCGCAGAGCATATATTATGGGATCATCTGCCAATAAAAATCCCTCCGGACTTCTCAATGGATTCCACAACCTCTATCATGAGGTTAACTGAACAGGGTTGTATTGTTTTTATTCTCAAGGTTTCGGCCGAATGATGCAATATTATGAATCCTTCCTTCTTCTTGTCTGGAATGAAAAAAACTGTTGAATCGTCCATAAGATTCTTTGAATAACTTATTTTCTTGGAACCAATTCTTTCCCTTGCAAACCTCAAAACTCTCTGAGAACAGGAAAACAGCATCATACCCTCTCTTTTCAGCACATTCAGTTCTCGCCCAGTGTTAGAACGTAAGTTGGAAAAGTTCTCCATTGCCTGCGATAGGTAGGATGCGACATTATTACTTATAGTACTAAGAACCTCAATGTTGTTGGACCAGAGCCTTGATGTTCGTTCCACATTTAATGTGCGTGTTCCGTCTGAAAACTGGCAGGAACGGAAAGAAAAACCAATTTCCAGATAGCGCCTGATCGCGTCAAATTCAATTATGTGCTGAGAGGATTCAATGGATATCTTATCCTTTCCTCTTCCTGACATATCCAATCTTGTGGGTATCAACCCAATGGATTCCATATCCTCCATTATTTTCAGGAATACAGATTCAGGCATTGTGAGGCTGGAAGATTGCGACAAAATTCTCCCTCTTGGACTATTGTAAGCAACAACTCGTATTAGAGGTGAAAAGGGTATTACTATCTGTCCTGTGCAATAATCATGAATATCTATGTCTCTTTCAGAGAGAAAGTATACCACGTGTATTCCCTTATCAGATCGTAAATTGGTCCTTATAATTTCCTTGAGATTTAACTGTTCCAATACCCTAAAAATGAACCACCCTATATATGTTTATTCTATTGAAGAGAATAATTGTTGTGCTATTATTTTGAGCCTATTACAGATGGGAAAACACAACATGCCAAATCTTATGTAAATTTAAGGTGTGTTGCATGGTACATTTTGCACGTATCCTCCTGCGGAAATAAGGGATCAATTCCCATTTACATAGGAACGATGAGATCGCATCCACACTAGCTCATTCCCTCTTATGAGGTAAGCAAGATATTAAAAAGGACGGGGTAGCTTTGACTGTGCCATACAAATATTTTAAGTATACATGGAATATTTCCCGTTGAATGAATCCTGTGATCTTTCTTGTGCTCATTGCCATTCTTCTATCAGGGCTGCATATGATTGCACCAGATCACTGGATGCCTCTTTCTGCTCTGAACTTGAAAAATTCATTCGAACCTAAAAAGTTGAGGTTAACTGCTTTTTTGCTGGGACTTCTGCACGGCATTACATCTACTGCCCTTGCACTTCTTGTTATATTCGTCGGCGTTTATATCTTCGGAACACGCGAAATCAGAATTATTTCAGCAATTATCTTATTTATAGTTGCAGCTTATATTCTCATTAACAGCTACAGGGAAGCTCAATCGAAAAGCTCCGTGGAGAATACGTCACTTGCAGTGAGCGTTTTTCCGGACCCTGCTTTTCTCCCCATACTCATAGCAGCTGCAGCATATGGAATATTCTCCATTTCTATCGTAAGTATACTTTTTGTGATATCAAGTGCCCTGTTCCTTCTATTGATCGTAATTCTCGTTAATATGGGTCTCGCAAAGAGTTTGTCGAAGTTGCGCCCTGTAACTGTTGATCGTATAGTTGTCATTGCTCTACTCCTCACTTCAGTATATATTTACTTATACGGATAAGATGTGCCCCTTACATCTTTCACCAGAGAGTTTTTAATTTGTTTGGAATACCACATTTGTTTTCATATCCTTTATGTCAGCTTTCAGAGTACTGGACATTCCTCATTCAAAGACTGCAAACAGGCAAAAGTATTGGAAATTTCAGATGAAATACCATGTAGATCATAGAATCGTTTAAATTACGCACAGGTTGGATTATTAAGACCGCTGATTGCCCCAATGGGAATTTCTGAAGAAATATCAAAAAATAATTATACGGTTGAGCATATTCTCTAATATTGTCTATATATTTTGCCCTAGAATTCTTCGGATACAGCTTTGCAGCGATGTTTGCAATTATGAATCCAATTGGGGCCGTACCGCCAATGGTTGCCCTGACTGATGGATATTCAACAAAAGATAGACTCTCAACAATAAAGAAAGCTATTTTCATGGCTGGTGGAATGCTTTTTGGTTTTGTTGCCCTTGGAGCATACATATTCCAGGGTCTCGGGATTACCATAAATGACTTCAAAGTTGCAGGAGGAATACTCCTTTTCAAGGTTGCCTTTGATATGCTTCAGGGTAAGATTTCGAATACAAAATTATCAAAGGAAGAGGGAGAGGAAGGAAAGGTGAGGGAGGACGTTGGAATTGTTCCTATTGGAACACCGCTCCTTGCAGGCCCTGGGTCTATTACAACCGCCATACTGCTTAATGCTAAAGCTGACACTTTCCAGCTGAAATTTGTCTTTATTCTGGCACTGGTCATTTTGCTTATAGTCTCCTACGCTGTTCTGTACTTCTCCTCTAGCATTGGAAGGAGATTGGGAAAAACAGGTACGACTGTTATATCAAGAGTGATGGGTTTGCTTTTGGCATCTATAGCCGTGGAACTCATTGCTTCCGGCATAATAGCCATTGCAATGACATACTGATCCTATCTAGAACTTATGGAGGAGTGAATCAAGATTTTCCAGGCTGAACTGACTTGGAACTACTGGTGTCTCCAGGTACGAATATGTGAAGTCACTGTTCAATAGCGCTGCCATAATTCTCAGATATTTGTTGCCAGAGTCCTGTGGTACAATGGAAATAGCCTGATCCAAATGGATTTTATTCACATTGTTCAAAATGCTTAAAAGAAAATCATGTGTGAAAGGGCATGCCAATTTAATAGCTCCTGAATGCTGGGACAAAATATACTCCATTCGCGGTAAGGTTTCAACCTCATTGATATAGTGTGAAGATAGGATCAGTTTCTCCTTACTCAACTGCAATGATGAGTTTACGTATTGTTCCATGTCCATATCTAATACAAGATTTCTGTAGTCTTTAGCAATGGAATAAAATTCTTCACTGCTTCTCCTATCATCTGATCTGTATGTGAATATGGCAGGTATTTCTTCAGCTTCCATTGTGTCCAGATATTTTACACAAGAATTCAATGTCGTGTCTCTGCAAAGATCCCATCTCAGTTCTGGATAAAAGTCGAACTCTTTCAGTTTTCTCTTTATGAGTGATAACTGTTCCATATCCCCATTTCTAGGAATGATAGTGGCCATGATCCTTGTGCCCATTGAATTTTTTTTCAAATTTTGACATGTAAATTCCATCAATATGAAACTACAATTTCTTTGGAATATAATAAGCTTAGAGTCTTTAATGTTTTAAACTGGTGGCTGAAAACTGCCTACCTATTCATTGTCATATAACGCCAACAGTTGTGCAAATTTGCGTTGCGCTTCCTTTAAACGCCTTAATCAACTCATTATTGCATTAAACTGAACAAATGAGAAAATGCAAAAATTCCTGTCCTTGTTCCGCATAATGTCTGTGTCTATCCCAATTTCTGCTCGAGATCGTGAGACTACATTCAGAATTTACACAGAATTCACGTTGGTTTTAGATTATCTGAAAAACTCAACTTAACTCATAATACTTCATGGTGAAACCGTTATATTATAGGATAGAATTATCTGCTATTGAAGCTTACTGAACAGAAAATTATTAATTTGTTGGAGGTTTTGAATAAAATGGATATGATAGAGATAAAAAAAGGTGGAAATTACAAAGTTATATCGGACAGCGGGAAAGACGAACCAATGGTCACTGAAGGAGAGTTTGTGGGATATACAATTCTCGGTGAGGAGGGTGCACTGGTATTCAAGATAGAAACAGGGAAAAAGAATTCTTTCCGACTCATACCTGTCTCCAACCTTATTGCCATAGAGTTCGGAGAATCAGAGTTTATTACGCAGAAGAAAGAAAAAGGATCTAAGGATCTTGTTAACTATATCAGTTAAAGTTAATTCTTACTCTTTTTGAAAGGTTATACCCTGAAACTCTCACTATATTTTATATAGAAAATATCTCATAATCCTTATTTACCTAACAAGTCTTTCAGTGCTATGGAAACAATCCCCGAGAATCTAAAATATACAAAGACGCATGAATGGGTAAAAAAAGATGGCGAATTAACGCAAATAGGTATAACCGACTTTGCACAGAAACAACTTACGGACATTGTTTATGTAGAGTTGCCAAAAAAAGGTGCAGTCATTCATACGGGAGAAGTACTTCTTACCGTTGAATCGGTAAAATCTGCGGAAGATGTATTCAGCCCTGTCAGTGGGGAGATCATAGAAGTGAATGAAATCCTTGAAAACAAACCCGAATCCATTAATGAAGACCCCTATGGAACATGGTTGGTAAAGATAAAATCCACGGGCAAACAGGAAGAAATGATGGATGCAAGTGAATATCAGGCATATACAACAAAATGAACAGCAGAAAGGACAAATATTACAACAAGGCAAGGGCTGTAGGTTATAGAAGCAGGGCAGCGTATAAACTTCTGGAAATTGATAATAAGTTTGACATTCTGGAAAGAGCCCACAATATTCTGGAGCTTGGAGCCTCTCCTGGAGGATGGACAGATATATTGCTTTCTAGAGAGCCTGATTATCTTTTGAGCGTTGATATGCTTATACAGAAATCGGACGAATATCCCTATGCCATAAGAGGCGATATCCGAAGAGAGGACGCGTGGGAAAGAATTGCCGATTTTCTGCAAGGGAGAGAGATGGATCTCATCCTTTCCGATGCCATGTCCCATACCAGTGGCCAGCATGACAGAGATCATGCGTCATCAGTGGAAATTTGCAGAGCCATAGTGGATTACGGAACAGATGTTCTCAGAATAGGCGGCAATATGCTGATGAAACAATTTCAGGGTCAGTATACGGAAGAGTTCATCAGAGATTACAAACCGAGGTTCAAACGAAATTATATAACAAAACCTAAGGCTTCTAGAGATTCGAGCAGCGAAATTTACATAATATTTGCAGGTTATCTTGGATCAGATTGAATTTATTTTCTCCCTTACAGCCTCGTTGAATTCGTATTCAATAATAGCGAATATTCGCTTCTGATCGCCCTTAAGGAATTCGCTTTCAAGATTTGAAACAATAGCTTCCTCTCTCAGCCTTTCCATATTATTCATGGCCCGTGTTTTTTCAATTTCATATTTCCAGTGCATTACAAAATCCTGAGGCGTTTCAAGATTGAAATTCTTCTTCTTCAGCTTCCTCTTCTTTGTGATGTAACCAACCATCTGAGAGACCGAATATTCCTGATCATAATGCTGTCCGAATGTTTCCTCGTCAACGTCTATCCCCACAATCGGTACATTGTGATCCCTTGCATATAGAACCGTCTGCGTAAAAATGGGCGGAGGCATTTCAACCTCCCCAAACTTGAGAAGAAGAGTTCCATATATGAGTTCAAAATCGCTCATCTCTATTTCGAATGGATCATTTACAAAAGCCTGTAGACCTTCTGCCTCTTCCGGAGAAATTCCCATCAATATGAGTTCCGGTTCCAATCGCTCAAGAGCCTCTCGGACCTCCTTTCCTTCTGATACTAAGCCTTTTATTCCAAGGGCGACTTCCATTTCCTTTTCGCCCTTTCTAACCTTTATAATCTCCATGATAATCAGTATGAACTTTCCTTTAGCGATTCGATTCTTCTTTTCAGTTGCTCCGGGGTTGATAAAGTTTTCAATTCTGAAAGCGTTATGAGAGATATTCCACCCAAACTATCTCTTGTTGTGTTCATGGTTGAAATAAGAACAGGATCCTTTTCAAGAATATGGCACAGGTTTTTTAGAGAATTGATCTTTTTAACGTCAAAAATATCACCATTGCTGATTCCCATAACATAAACAGCGTCTTTATTCTCCTCTGTAATTGCATCAAAGGGAGATTTTCTGAAAAAATCAGTTAGAAATCCAATGCCATTCATAGTTTCCTGAACTTCCCCCATTATATCCGTAAAGGCTTCGCCAAACTCTGGAAATTCAGATACCCATTCCCTGCACACGTCTATGATAGAAATCTTTTCACTGATATCATCTTCAAGTAGCTCATTTAACTTTTTAAAAATCTCGGGTGTTGTGGAATTACCTGTCTCATAGAGTGATATTGATCTCCTGGATATGCCTATTTTTCCTGAAAGGTAGCCGATGGACTTCCCCTTCTGCGTTCTGAGGTCCTGCATCCTCTTCCCATTTATGTGTATATAATACCCTCCCGGTCCGGAATACATTATGGGCTTTCTCCCCTCCATATATTCCCTGAAAGTATACATATTCATTATGGGAATCTGATGTCTGAAATACATTACTCCGTCTTCCAATTTTCCAGATCCAGTTCTTGCCCCAATAACGACTACAATCATTTCCAATCTTACTGAAATTTTCTTGAGATCATGGGCTACATCTGACTTTAAGGTGTCAACATTGTATATAATTTTGATGGCTATGGATTCCTTCCCTCTTCTGGCAACTATGTCAAAGGAAGCATATCCATCCATCTCTATTCTTAAGGGTAAGTAGTCCGATGCTTTAGTAATTTCCATTACTCTGGCTATCGCCCACGATTTGAAATCTTCCACAATAGTACGTAATAGTAAATTAAGTATATTATTTTTTTTAGATATTTGCCAAAGAATTGCAATATATAATTACCCAAGGAGCATTTTCGTTCTTACTTTTTCCAGCTGTGCATCTTCCCTATCTTCAATTATTTCGTATTTGTCAAAGGGTGCTTTTGCCAGTGCGAGCTCGATTGTAGTCATTATTCCCCTGCGGAAAAGAGTGACCTTAATCCTTTCACCTGGAGAATAATCCTTCAAACTGTCCAATAGTTCTGATTTGCCTCTTTTCGATAGGGGAGAAAGGAATCTGGAATTCATCTTAAAATTATCAATGGCCACTATCTCGTCATCAGGAAATATGCCTGACCTTTGAGCAGGGTAATCCTCTATTACCTGAGCAACCCTTTTCCCATCACTGTCTAAGATGACACCCATGAATCCGTACCCCTTTTCCCTGTCCACCTCTTTATCTGAGTAGGTGCGAGTCAGATTCAGCCCTATTTTTTTTAATTCAGATGTAAAATCTATATTGTCTGTAGAATGCACATATCTGGAGAAAAATGGTTGGAAGTCCAGCCCTGATACATCAGACAATACTGCAAGGAGATCCTTCTCTATGAAACCTTTTCCGTCCTTATTGTATTTCTCATACATGTGTTTAATGGCCTCATCAAGATTCTTGGTGCCCTTTGTATATTCACTTATTCTGAGGCTTAACATGAACCCCAGTATTTCTCCTTTGAGATAGTATGAAACATAGCTGTTTATGTTGTTTGGCGAAGGCCGATAAAGTTTTATCCATGCATCCAGTGACGAATCTGCGGCAGATTCAAAGTTTTTACCTGGAGTCATATCGTAAATGCGCAGTGCCGATGCAAGATGCTCATAATATTCTTCAGAAGTAATGAGACCTGCTCTGAGCAAAATGACCATGGCAAAATAATTCGTTACTCCTTCTGATACCCAGAGAGAAGGCGTATATACTTCCTCTTTGTAATTGAATGGCCCAAGTTCCACGGGGCGTATCCTTTTAACATTCCACAGGTGGAAATATTCATGGGAAACAATGGACAGAAAATGGTTATAATCTTCGCGTTTTCCAAAGGTGAACATGGGCACGCCAATTGTGGTTGAGTTCAGATGCTCCAATCCTCCGCTGCCGTTTTCCAGAAGATGGATTATGAACACATATCGCTTATATGGGAGAGAGCCGAAAATACCCTTTGCCGTTTCCACAATTTTACGTATATCATTCACCAGCTTATCCTGATTTTCGTTTCCCCTACCATAAAGAGCTATTTCATGCTCCTTACCATCTACAATAAATTGAAGGACTCTGTGAGCTCCTATTTCCATTGGGCAATCAACAAAAATATCATAGTTTGTCGCTCTGAACTTGTTTTCTCCAATTTTTTCCATACCAGTGGAGATCTTCCAGTTTTCCCATGGCTTTACAATAAGTTCCACAGATTGATCCTTATAGCCCTCAAGATACATGAAAATGTTTGTGCCGTTAAGGTAAGCATGGGTGGTATCAAGGTGGCATCCTCTTACATTGAGTTCACCTGCATACACTTCATAGGTTATTATGAAGCTTTTGGCGTTTCCGTTGAAAATTTTCCATGTGGACTTATCTTTTTTAGAGGTTTCGACAGATTCTCCTTCTGGTGTCTTGACCTTTAGCATTCTTACGTTTCGTGCATAGTCTCTGATAGAATAGGATCCAGGAGTCCAGGCAGGCATTGTTACCATAGATATATCTTCTGACACGGAATCCACATTCATAGTGACCTGAAAAAATCCACTGGAAGGGTCCCTCATTTCCAGTATATAAAGAACTTTCATTATTCTACCTCGAGGTCAATTTTAGGTTTTCATTTAAAGGTTTCCCTAAGATTTCACATAATTGGACTGCGAAATATGTAATGAATATATCAGCACCAGCTCTGAAGACAGACGTGGCATATTCTAAAATTATATCCTGGTCAAAAACACCTTCCATGATCGCATTTTTAATCATGTTATATTCACCACTCACGCCATATACTGCAAGAGGTTTGTTAAACGTCGTGGAGGCCTCTTTCACAATGTCCAGATAGAATAGGGAGGGTTTGACCATAATTATGTCTGCTCCTTCCTGTATATCTAGATCTATTTCCCTCATTGCTTCTCTTGAATTTGCGCTGTCCATTTGATATGATCGTCTGTTTCCGTAAGCAGGTGTTGATTTTGCAGCATCTCTGAAGGGTCCGTAGAGGTTTGATGCGTATTTAGCGGAGTATGCCATTATGGGGGTATTCTTGAATCCTGCTCTGTCCAGTGCTTTGCGTATACTCAGAATCTGCCCGTCCATCATTCCGCTTGGCGCTATCATATCAGAGCCAGCTCTCGCTTGACTGCTAGCTATCTTGGCATAAATTTCCAGAGTGGTATCGTTGTCCACATCCCCATCTCTAATGATCCCACAGTGGCCGTGATCAGTATATTCACACATACACAGATCGGTGATTACCAGCAGACCAGCGTTCTTAAGGATTGGAATTGCTTTCTGCACGATGGCATCTTCTGCGTATGCCTGAGTTCCTTCATCGTCCTTTTTTGATGGAATGCCAAAAAGGAGTACATTGTGCACTCCTTTATTCACAAGGGTTTGTGCGTAGTGCTTCAAACTATTAAGATCATAACTGAATACGTCTGGCATACTTTTAATTGGGGTTGGTGAGTCAATGGTTTCATCCACAAAAACAGGCATAACTAGTTTGTCAAGAATTATTTGTGTTTCCCTCACCAGTTTCCTCATATGTTCACTGGACCGTGTTCTTCTGAGCCGCATATCTGGATACATGATTGGTGATTCTCACGAAATATATGAACATATCAGAGAATATTATTTTAGTAGCAGTGAGGTGAAATTTTAGAGTCCACTTGGTTAATGTAGGCGTGAGATAGATTGAACAAAAATAAAAATGAAAACCTCTCTTTTTGAAATGCAGGTCACACAGATTCGATTAATTTATAGGATGCCCAACCGAGTTCATCCTTATACATCTGTATATTAAAATGCGTATTCCCGCTGGAATTCAAAAATGTGAAGCCTTCCTTTTCATGAATGTGTATGGAAAATGTAGCATGATGACCTATTTTTTCATAAAAATCATTATCGCAAATGAGAAATACACTGCCTGTCAATCGGATTTCATTGAGAATGGCAAGAAAGTCTCCAATGAACTTATCCCCATATGTAAAGTTCAAAAAGTCCGTTGAAAAAATGTAAACATTTGGTTTCTTTGAAGCTCCTGTAAAATATTCTATAGCTTCGCCTGTAAAATCCTCTAAAAGGCTTTTGCCTTCCAGATTAATCACAGATGGATTTGTGCGCTTTGTCTTTGCTGCTGTAATATAGTGTCTGAGATGTTCCGCATCCGTAGTATTTGTAAAAATTTTTGAGGATTCGTAATTGCTGGAAGAAGCATCTATTACCCCCCTTTCATCTGCTATTGTTCTTCTTATCAGAGAATTTTTAATAAGGTTTACAGCATAATCTGTTCTGTCTGAAATCTCCATCCGGTGTATAAGAACCAGATCGCCAACATCTACAAAATTTTTCCCTGAGGGGATTACATTTGCAATATCCTCATTTCCAAGACTTACCGTACCGTTATTATCATTTTCCGGTGGTGGGAGTGAAATTTGGGATGCGGGATAATCTCCAAAAAGAATTGGGAATAGGGAGAATCTACCATTTAAAAGAGAATATGAAAAGAAAGGCATGGAACCCAGAGAAATACCTCTGAGTTTCTCAATAGTCATAATTCTTACCAGATAGTTATTGTCCGACTTTAGCGTTAAACTGACGACTCCATCTGAAAAATATTCAAGTTTTTCATTTGTTGTTGATTCCAGAACAACTATGAGCCCAGCTCCACTTTTTTCCACGAGGTCGTTCTGAATTATGGAAAAAAGAGTGGATGCATCTATATCATATTTCTGGGCTATACCTTCAATAGAATCCATTATAACAATGGGACCAAGGTCAAAATTTGCATCTACGAAGGAATACATTGCATTGAGTTCAGGTATAACCTCTTTAATGTCAAAAATGAGTCCGTTCATTCCCGAAAAATCCCTATCCACATTTTTCTCTTCCATAAGTTTTTCGAGTTTTTTAAGAGAGTCAGTGCTCACGTATTTGAACTGCTCAGTAAATGTGAATTTGTCCTTGTTGACCCTGTATGAGATCTCGTTTATGAAAGGAAAGTACTCCTGAAGAGGCTCGTCCGTGAAACGTGATGATAGAAAATAAATCGGCTGCTCTGCCCGGATACGCGATGCTAGCTCTAGTGTGAACGTAGTTTTTCCTGTTCCTGGCCTCCCCTCTATAATAAGACTTTTTCCAAATTTCTGATTGAAGAAATCATGGAAAATATCTAAAGGGTCGTTCAAGGTGCATCACCTAAATGGAATCTACTCAATAAACGTGAAGATTTCCTTACGATATATGCTTTTCTATCTTTAGCATGCATAAATGAGATAGGGTGTCAGTGCTTTATAGATAATATTACTTTGGATTTATTATTAACTACTATTGCGTATTATGATTGATTGTTGATGAAAGAATTACATTTACTGACAAACAATAAAAAGTTCCATAGTATTTATTTGATCAAAGCTTCATACTTTAATTCTAGGAAACTTAAACAAGAGTCCTGACGAACAGAAGATCAGGCAGGTTCAAACAGATTGAATATATCTCCCCTCCTTATTGTAAAAGTAGAAATTTAAGGTTAATGGAAGAAAATATGGCATACAAACATTTTAGAACAAAATACCTCTAAAAGAAGGGGCGCTTTAAATAAGAAGATGAAAAAATAACAAATGGAATATGATGAATAACAAGGGTATAGAGAAGTTTGATGTATAAACCCTAATGAGTGAACAAAAAAATATATATTGAACCTCTGCCAAACTCGGAAAAAGCAGTTAAAAGAAAACCTCTATAACCATTGTTTACATTGTGTATTATGAGATCTAAGATATCAGTTATAGGAGCTGGAAATGTGGGTGCTTCTGTTGCTCAATTTGTAGCATTGAAAGACTTGGGTGATGTATTTCTTTTTGATGTTGTGGACGGAGTTCCGGAAGGAAAAGGACTGGATATAATGGAGGGTACGCCTCACTGGGGAGTTGACAGTGTTGTGAAAGGATTTACAACAGTAGATAGTGGGAAGTATGAAAACCTCAAAGGATCAGATGTTATAGTTGTCACTGCAGGTCTGGCACGAAAACCGGGAATGAGCAGAGATGACCTTCTGGCTAAAAATGTGCAGATAATAAAGTCTGTTGCAGAAAATGTCAAGAAATACTCACCTGATTCTGTTGTTGTGATCGTGTCCAATCCTGCAGACACAATGGCATATGCTTTCCAGAAGGTAAGCGGAATAAATCCAAAGAAAATAATAGGACTTGGCGGCTCACTGGACAGTTCACGTTTCAGAACATTTCTTGCAATGGAGATAGGAGCATCAGTGCAGGATGTGAATGCCTTTGTCATTGGCGGACATGGAGATGACATGGTACCCTTTGTCAGATACTCATCAGTTGGAGGAATACCCATTGAGAGCATACTTTCGAAAGAGAAAATAGATGAAATTGTGAAGAGGACAAGGTTCGGCGGCGGCGAGATAGTGGAATACCTGAAAACCGGAAGTGCGTATTATGCGCCTGGTATTGCAGTTGCAGCTATGGTGGAATCAATCATAAGAGACAAGAGAAGAATGATCCCCTGTGCATCCTACGTAGACGATGAAACTGCAAAACACTATTCCGCAAAGGGACTGTTCATAGGATTGCCCATACTCATAGGAGAACATGGCGTGGAGAAAATATTCAAAATAGATTTTAACACCGAAGAGAAGGCTCTATGGGACAAAACTGTCCAGTCCGTAAAGGGAAATGCTGAGAAAGTTGACAGCTTCCTTTCACAGGAATAAATTATTTCTTTTTTCTTTTCAAAAAATCCAGATAAAAATCAGGATATTCAATATATTGTAAGGGGTCTTCAATCCCTGCTTCCATGAAACCTTTCAGTCGCAGGAGGCATGAGTCACAATGGCCGCAAGATTTTGTCCCGCCTCTGTAACATGAGTATGTAAGTTCATAAGGAGCACCGAGCTCCGTACCCATCCTGACAATTTCAGCCTTTGACAGCTTCTGAAGAGGAGCGATTATGCTCAGATTTGATGAAGGTCCATTGGCCAATCCTAATCTCAGGGTGTTTTGCATGGATCCTATAAAATCAGGCCTGCAATCAGGGTACCCTGAGTAGTCCACCGAGTTAACACCAATATAGATCTTGGAGGCGCCTTTTATATCCGCCAAAGCCCCCGCTATTGAAAGAAAGATGATGTTCCTGCCTGGCACGTAAGTGTTTGGTATACCTTCCCTGTTAACACTGCCCTCGTCAACTTCTGATTCGCTGGTCAGAGAACTGGAGCCGATCTGTCTCATGTCAATGTTTATTACCTTCCTCTCTACACCCAGACGTTCAGCCACCCTGCGGGATGATTCCATTTCAATAACATGGCGTTGCCCATAGTTAAAGCTTAGACCAAAAATTTCATCGCCCCGGCTCTTGGCATAGGTAGCAACGGTGGTCGAATCCAATCCGCCTGACATGAGAACCAAAGCCTTGCTCAAAATTCCTCACTCCATGTGGCATTCTGCCCGGGACCTTCAAAAAGTGTTACTCTTAACCCATGAACGTTATTTCCAAATTTAATTTTCTCTTTCAGCTTTTCGCAGAAAAATCGTGAAAGTTGCTCTGACGAGCTTTCTTCCAGAGGGCATTCATAAATGAACTCAATTGGCACAGATAGATGCTTTTCCTCATATGTGATTTCTAGGTTGGTTCCACTCTTCTTGAGTATTATATCTCTGGAGCGCATTGGAATAATAAGTTTATGATCTATATCTTCCAGTAATTCCCGTATGGAATGTTTGAGTTCCACAAAATCCATGATCATGCCCTTCTCCATTACCCCATAGATTCTAACATCCACAGTGTAATCATGACCGTGGAGTCTCCTGCACTTACTGTGATAGGGTATAAAATGAGCTGCAGAGAACCTTAAATTTGTCTCTGCTCCTTTCACTTCAACATACATTATTCCTTTTTTCTTCGTGTTTTCATCATTTCCCAAATATCATCACCCATTTGTCTTATTTGATTGAATTCGCCTGCCCCTTCCAACCACTCCCCGCCATCAACAGTGATTATTTCACCGTTTATAAATGAGGCATTATCTCCAAGAAGAAAGAGTATGGCATTCACCATGTCCTTAACTGTTCCCAGTCTACCCATGGGATTTCTTCCAGCCATGAATGTTTCCACATCCTCTGAGGGCATGAGATTATTCCATGCCCCTTCAGTTTTAAATGGTCCTGGTGCAACGCCATTCACTCTTATTCCTTTGTGCCCCCATTCCACAGCCAGACTTCTTGTAATGGCCCTCATCCCACCCTTGGCTGCAGCCGATGGAACTACATAAGCAGATCCTGTATCTGCATAGGTTGTCAGAATATTAACAATACTCCCTTTCTTGCCTTGTTTTATCCATGACTTTCCAATGTTGAGCATCACATTTATGCTTCCCAGAAGAACAATATCAATTACGGATTTGAATGCGTTTATTGACAGATCTTGGGTTCTTGCAATAAAGTTTCCAGCAGCATTATTGATCAGACCATCTATGATGTTATTTTCCATTATTCCATTAAGATAAAGATCGACCTCATGGTAGTCCCTGATATCACATACAGTGTAATTGAAGGATTTTTTAGTATTCTCATTTAGATTCTGCGTTTCTCTGAGTTGTTCTTCCCTTCTGCCAATGGAGTAAACGCTGGCGCCCAGATTGCAGAGATTCAGGGCCAGATCCCTGCCAAGACCTGATCCTGCGCCTGTAACAATATAAGATTTACCTTTAAATTCTGATTCTACTCCCATGATCGGATAAGATAAGAAAAGAACAAAATCTTTTCTCTATCAACATAGGACCAAATCCTTACTGAATTTTGTAGAAAAGGAGTATCTAATGAAATTTCATTGAATTACTATATGACATAAATTGTCAATGAACAATGGAGTATCTGTAAAATCGCCTCGAATCAGATAATAAGATATACCATTTTGCAATTCTGACCGGAAGGGCGCGTGGCCAAGCCTGGATATGGCAACAGCCTCCTAAGCTGTAGATCAGGGGTCCGAATCCCCTCGCGCCCGCTCCTCATTATCACTTATTGAAATCCTGAAAAATAGATAAAATGACTCACTTTTAGAGAGCTGATTCCACATAGTCATATTTCAACATAGAGTCTGAAAAATCACTGAAGAATAGGTTGTAAAACTGTAGAAATGATGTAAAAAAATTTAGTTATTCTATTCTTGGTGCAAGTAAAAATCTGGCAGTCTTTGTAGCATCTGTCCCTACTATTGTGAATTCAATAACAAGGGGATAGTCGTTGTTGAATGCAAGCTTTAGATTTTCTGAAAAATTCACTGACCTGATTATTTTTGTCAGATAATCCAGCGGATAACTACTAGATGCACTCTCCTGTACCTTAAGTTCAACAAGGTTTTCGGCCTCAAGAACCAAGTCAACTTCCTCAGAATCGCTCTGAGAACTGGCTTCAAATCTTTTATCGGTCAGAGAGAATCTTATAGAATCTCTCACATCATTTGCTGCTCTCAGGACTCTTTCCAGCTCTGCTTTTTTCAAGACCACTGAATTCTTCGGGTCAACGGTGGGGAGCTTTGGGGAATTGACAAAGGTATCCAGAGTGGAAATTGTTTTTGTGAGACTCCCAAGTACAAATTTAATTTTGTTCCCCGTTATGGTCATATTAATATTATCAGATCCTGATGGTAGCCTTATCACATTTTTTATTTTTTCAAGCTCTACAGAAACCTCACTTTTTTCCTGAACATCGTAAAGTTCAAATGCCTCCTTTGGCACAAATAGATCTACCATGGCTATTCTTGCGCTATCTATTGCCCGTACTCTGAGACCATCAGGCTCAAACTCTAATTTTGCTTCGTTGGTCACAGAACTCAAGATATCCATGACTTCCTTGAGATTGCTTATGCTTGATACTATCTTCATTATGTAGTTAAGGTAAACCATAAGATAAACTTTTTTCATTTGTGATCAATATGTGTGATCAATACTGATAATGCAATTTACCCCTATGAATGTCAATTAAGAATAGCTAGAGTCAGATTCTTTTTGCGCTGTAATAGCCAAGCAATAAATGCTAAAACTAACTATTAATAATTGAGATGGATTACAACCAGAGGGGAAATCTGTTTGGGGCAGGATGAAGATATTTTGGCATTTTTAAAAATTAAAAACGTTGATGATTTATTTGAAGATATTCCATCTGACGTAAGATCAAATATAGATGGTATAGGAAAAGGAGTGAATGAAATACAACTTATCAAGGAGGCCAATAGAATAGGCAAAATGAATCACAGTGAAATGGATATATTTCTTGGACTTGGGGCTTATGACAGATTCATACCCTCATCCATAAACAATATAATCATGAGAAATGAATTCATAACATCCTACACTCCATATCAGGCCGAAATTTCACAAGGAATGCTGCAGGCACTCTTCGAATATCAGTCCATAATTTCTGACCTTACAGAAATGGATGTGACAAATTCATCCATGTATGATGGACCAACAGCCCTGGGAGAAGCCATACGAATGGCACATAGAATCAATGGAAATAGTAAAGTGTTACTACCATCAAACATCAGAAAATCTCATCTACAGGTGCTTCAAACATACATAAATGGACTTGGAATCAGCATTCAATTTTATGGAGTTAATGAAGATGGCACCATAAATCTGGACGCCCTCAATTCCCTGATGGATAAGGATGTTTCAGCAGTTGTCACATATAATCCCAGCAATTATGGTACCATAGATCCGGGAGTGAGTAAAATCGCAGAAATAAAAGGAAGTGCACTCCATGTGGCTTATTACGATCCGGTTTCTCTTGCCCTTTTGAAGCCGCCAGGCGCTTATGATGCAGACATAGCTGTGTCCGAAGGTCAAGAGATGGGCATTCCTCTTTATTATGGCGGCCCCTATCTTGGCCTATTTTCATTCAATCAAAAATATGTGAGGAAATCCCCAGGGAGGCTCATAGGTAAAACTACCGATGTCAATGGAGATCCGGCTTACGTCATGACTTTGCAGACTAGAGAACAACATATCAGGAGAGACAGAGCCACGAGCAATATATGCACGAATCAAGCTCTTCTTGCCATTGCATCCACAGCCTATCTTTCCATTCTTGGAAAAAATGGACTGAAATGGGTTGCCTCCAAAACAATGCAAAACGTTAAAACGCTTCTTGAAACAATGGGTAGAGTAGGATACGTAAATCAGTATAAGTGGAAAAATCCATTTTTCTGCGATTTTCTTGTGGATGTTGGAGATAGATCTGGAAACCTGTTCCCATACATGGAGCAACACAATATTCTAGGAGGAATTCAGGCTTCCAGAGTGCTCAACGCCGTTGAACGAGAAAGAAACAACTCGGTATTTTTTGCTGCAACTGAGATGAACGATAAGGAACAGATGGAAAATCTTGCAACAGTTATGGAGGGGTTCCAATGAATTACCACCAGGCCACATACGACGAAAAACTCCTGAAAGATATAAAATCAGGTAATACTTTTGTTGGAGATGATGTTGAAGAACCTTCAATACCAAGAGACATGAAAAGAAAGGAACTCAACTTGCCAGATATAGGGGAAAACGATGTTATAAGGCATTATGTGAAACTATCCCAGATGAACTATTCTGTTGATACCGGATTCTATCCTCTCGGATCATGTACTATGAAATTCAATCCAAAATATGCCGACAGGATTGCCAATGATCCCAAGTTTACAAGAATTCATCCTATCATGGACCAGGAGTACACACAGGGAAGTCTGAGGATTATGTATGAGCTCAAGGAGTATCTTATTGCAGTGTCGGGTATGGATGCAGTGAGTTTACAGCCCCTTGCCGGAGCCCATGGCGAATTTACATCTCTTCTTGTGGCGAAAAAATACATGGAGGATATAGGTATGGCTCAGAGAACCGAAGTAATCATACCTGATTCAGCTCATGGAACAAATCCAGCTTCTGCGGCCATGGCAGGATTTTCTGTGGTTCAGATTCCTTCAACAGAAGAGGGCAAGATAAATCTTGATGCACTGAATGAGGCACTTACAGATAAAACAGCCGTTTTCATGATAACCAACCCCAGTACGCTTGGTCTCTTTGAAACAAATATAACAAAAATAGCCAAAGCGGT
Source organism: Thermoplasmata archaeon (assembly GCA_021799315.1). Taxonomy (GTDB): domain Archaea; phylum Thermoplasmatota; class Thermoplasmata; order Thermoplasmatales; family Thermoplasmataceae; genus Cuniculiplasma. The sequence goes on from JAJZAR010000005.1 coordinate 18,956, forward strand.
TCATGATAACAAGTCCCTTCTCTATTACGATGGAGCAAATCTAAACGCTATACTGGGTTACAGTTCACCAGGAGCAATGGGATTTGACATGGTTCATTTCAATCTCCACAAAACCTTTGCAACTCCCCATGGTGGAGGAGGACCGGGTGCAGGACCCATAGCAGTGAAAGCATTCCTGTCAAAATATTTGCCATACCCCAGTATTGAGAAGGAGGGGGAAAAATTTGTGCTGAAGGAAGATAAAACGGATAGCATAGGAAGAGTTGCGGGATTTCAGGGTTCATTCATAAACCTTTTGAGAGCCTGGGCATACATCAGATATAAGGGAAGTGAGGGTTTGCTGCAGAACACACAAAGAGCTGTGCTGAATGCAAACTACATTGCTGCAAAACTTGAGCCCATACTGAAATACAGAATTAACGGCATCAAGAAACATGAGGCCATATTTTCAACCGCCAATGTGCACAAAAGCGCAATGGATATTGCGAAGTATATTATTGATAAGGGCATGCATGCCCCTACAACTTATTTCCCTCTCATAGTGAAGGAAGCATTGATGATTGAACCCACAGAAGACGCAAGCATTGAAGATATGGACAAATTTTGTGAACTCATAAAAGAAGCTGTTGAAATGAGCGATGAGGAACTTCATAAAATGCCACAGCATCTCAAAATTGGGAAAGCTGATGATGTTAAGGCTGCAAAAGACCTCATATTGAAATGGTAAACCTATGCAGGTCTGAATTTTCTCTTTTCAGCTTCGTATATTTCTCCCTCTGAACCAAGCAGATTCAAAGCCTCATCTAACTGTTCAGAATCCTTTCCTTTTTTGGATATTTTATCAAGTATCTCCTGGTATGTGATACCACCGAAAGCCCCGCTTTCCTTTATAATATCAAGAACTTCATCTTTCAGATTTATGGCGTCCTCTGAAACATGGTAGGAGTTCATTGAAATGAGCAAATCCTCAAGCGGACCCAGAGCAGGTGTGGAATATGCTGAATTAGCCATTATACACCCTGCTGCTTCATCTTCTGTGAACCCAAGAGAAACTATCTGCTCCGCACTCAATTCAGGAGACTTTGAGAGTTCGTGCATGATGGAAAGTCTTCTCTTCAAATATGCAACCGTCTGAATTTTCCAGTATTCCAGATCCTCTTCTCGCACCTCCCGCACAGTTTCCGGGTTTATATTCACGTAGAATTTACCCTCATTGGATGTGAAAAAGGATGTTCTGCCGACTACCATTACATTCTGGTTTTCAGATACAAGACCAAGCTCAGCACGGGTGTCCTGATTGAAATCCTTTGAAAAGAATGTAATGTAAAAGGCACCCGTGGGGTCAGCAACCGTCAACTTTATTGTTTCATTTTCTTCACTCTTCTGAGTAATTTTTCCACAAAACAATACTCTTCTGCCAACACTTCCAGCCTTCGTGATAAAATATTCTCTTTTAACGTCATTTTCGTCGTCAACATGGGTTAAGGTCGTATCCCGCAACTCCCTGGAAAATACCCATCTTGCAGGTTCTCTTCTCTTTTCATTCGCCATTATTCACCACCATTTATCTGTGCCAGTTCTCCAAGATCTGTTTTTTCAATTAATTTTACCTCTGTGGCTCTCAATCCCATACCCATCGTACTGTTTTTTAGATTTCCTTTAATCCTGAGCGAATTATGTAAAATCACCTTTGAAAGTTTTTCCTTAACCTCTTTTTTGAGAGGTGGCCGCGTCTTGTTCTGTAGATACTCCTGTGTTATGCCACAAATAGGGCCAAAAGCGTCAAATCCTCCACTGACCTGTATATAATCGGTACCGTCATCAAGAGTAAAATAGGCAAAAATATCATACTTCAATGGGGCTTCAGGATGATCGGAGCATCGGATATCATCGATTTTCTGGTTACATTCGCTGCATCTGGCAATCAAACCGCTTTTTTCCCCAAGATTGAGGGCAAATCCGGTAACAGTAATTCCTCCAATAGGTACTTTCAGATCTGACAGAAAAGAAATGGGACTCTCCTCAGGAAGGTCAACAGAAATGTATTCAACCTCGGCCTTATCAGAAATGTTCAGACGATAGTAGCCATTGAATTCGTCCAGTCTTGCACCTTGAATTCTCACATATTTATTGTTTTCTAGTTTCTTTCCAAAACTTGTAAGTGGTATGCTGGCCCTACCTTCAGAAAGTGTATAGTTATACAACTCTTTTTTCTGACCGTCCTTTTCATACTCCTTCTTCATTTCTCCGCTGATAACACCTTCTACAGTCACAAATTTATCCTTTATGTTTAGATCTTTCAAATTGTAAAATTTGTAGACTCTCTTAACTTCCAGCGGCTCATTGAGAAGCTTGAATTCGGTATGGGCGTCAAAGTAAACCCTTAACTTGTCCCTATAACTCTTCGTATAACATTTTGAAATTTCATACACATCCTTTTCTCTTACAGTTGCGGGCACGGACCATGCAGTGAATGGAATGACTCCCGTTTCATCACCAAGCAGACCATAGTGGTATGAAAATGGTCCCTTCGATCCCTGTACCTCTCTGACAGAGATTGAAAGAAGCTTTACTTTCATCGCAATATCAGTAGCTTCACCTACTATTTCGGCTACTTTCAATCTTTTAGCTGACTCCATAAAGCCATAGTATGCTTTACCCATTAAAGTTTTTTAGGTTACTGTTCACAAGGGAGGTCAAACTATTTGAGATGTTTAGATAACAGGGACTTTGTCCTCAAACATTTGTCGGCTCTGCAATGAGAAAGACTAATTCCCATAAATATATACATGTTAGTTAAATAAATTGTGCCCACCCTGCACTTTTCCATTATTTTTTTAGACGCCGATAACCTCAGGAACTAAACAGTGGTTAAATACTTTGGATTTATTACTGATCAGAAGTGAAAGTCTCTTGATAGGAATAATAGGTGGAAGCGGTCTCTATGACCTACTAAAAGTACAGGAAAGCAAAAAAATAGACACGCCCTTTGGAATTCCGTCCGCTGAAATAGAAATAGGAGAGTTTAATGGAAAAAGAGTTGCTTTTATTCCCAGACATGGAAAAAAGCATAATATTCCCCCACATATGGTAAATTATAGAGCCAATATTTGGGCCCTCAACAGTATTGGATGCAATGAAGTCCTTGGTATAAATGCCGTTGGATCGTTGAAGGAGGAGATGGCACCTGGAGATGTTGTCATTCCGGACCAATACATTGATTTTACAAAAAATAGGAAACTCACCTTTTACGATGGACCAGAAGTGATACACATATCATCTGCAGATCCATTCTGCCCGAGGATGAATGAAGAACTCAATAGGGCTTCTAAGCCAAAGGCTAAAACTCATCTTGGAGGAACCTATATTACTGTAGAAGGTCCAAGATTTTCTACGCGATCCGAATCAAAGATGTTCAGGCAGTTTGCCGACATTATAGGAATGACACTTGTTCCTGAGATAAATCTCGCAGATGAGTTGGGAATGTGCTATTCTCTAATTGCAAATGTAACAGATTATGATGTATGGGCAGATAAGCCTGTAGATGCTTCAGAAGTTATAAAGATCCTTAAGGAAAACGAGGAAAAAACCAAAGAAATAGTAGGCGAATTTTTGATGAAACACAACGAAGAAAGAACATGCGAATGCAAAAATAGATTAGATAATGCGAGGCTATGAGATGTTAAAATTAAAATTTTTAGGCGGAGCCGAGGAAGTCGGCAGACTAGGTATTGTTATAAATATGGAGGGTAGAAGATTTCAGGTGGACTATGGTGTCATACCTGAGAAACCACCAATGTTTCCCCTCCCACCAGAACAGGTAGAAGGGTTGTTTGTCACACATTCCCATCTGGATCACATTGGCGCCTTGCCAATGTATTATCAGAATGGGGGCGTAGATATTTTTGCAACAGAGATGACTGCAAATACTGCAAGACCAATGCTGAATGATTCCATAAAAATAACGGCAATAGAAGGATACGTGGAAAGGTTCAATAGAGAAGATGTTGAAAAAATGTACACATTCATGAACCATACCAAATATGGAGAAAAGCTGGATATGGACGATGTTACAGTAACACCATATTCCGCTGGGCATATTCCCGGATCAACAATGTGGAGATTTGAAAATGCTCACGAACTCATGGTCACCGGTGATCTATATACTGGAGACTCTAAATTACTGTCCGGGGGAAAACCTCAGAAGGTGAAGAATCTTGTTGTTGAGAGCACCTACGCAGGAAAAAACCATGAGGACAGAGAGGAAGTCAGAAAGAGATTGAGAGATCGTGTAATTGATGTGGTTGAGCATGGTGGGAAAGTGATAATGCCATCCTTCGCCATGGGAAGAATGCAGGAACTGGTTATGTCTCTTGCGGATTTACCTTACAAAATAGCAACAGACGGTATGGGTAATCTCATAACAAGCATCTACCTCAATACTCCTGGCTACCTCAGGTCCGAGAAAGAGTTCAGAAAGGCTCTCTCCAGAGTCAAGGCAATCAGAGGAAAGAGAATGAGAGATGACATAGACTCCACAGACATAATCATATCTACCTCCGGCATGCTGGATGGCGGACCTGTGCTATCCTATATAGAAAAGTATGTTCATGATCCAAAGAGTGCCATTTTCATGACTGGATACCAGGTAGAAGGAACTAACGGGAGAAACCTTATGGAAAAGGGTACCCTGAGGCTTTCTGGAGTTGAAATGAAACCGGATATGGCAGTGGAATTCTTTGATATGTCAGCCCATGCAGGCCATGATGATCTTATTCACTTCATAAAAGCATGCCAGCCAGAAAACGTCATTCTCTGCCATGGAGATCAACGGGAAGCTGTTGTTGACGATCTGGAGAACTATAATGTCATATTGCCCTTCAATGGCAAAGAAATAACCATTGAAGAATAATTTTTAAACACCAAGGGACACAACGGCAGTAAGGATAAATTGAATGGCGAAGGCTGCCACGAAAAGACCGAATATTCTTGTTATTGCCTTAAGTGATTTATCACCAAGCATTCTGGATATGGGTGTGGCAAGAGAGAAGAGGATAAGCACCAGGACAAATATAATCACCACAGAGCCTATTGTCAAACCCATGGATTCAAGACCCTTTCTTGATAAAATTATTACAAGAGATATTGCACCTGGACCTGCAAGGAGCGGCGTTGCAAAGGGGACTATACCAAGATCTGGATTTTTATAAGTTTTGCCGGTTGACTTTGGTCTGTCGCCTTCCCTCACCATTTCAACACCCATAATCAACAGGATGATTCCCCCAGCGATTTCAATGGCGTTGATGCTGATTCCCATCAAATCGAGAACATAGTATCCAGCAACAGTAAAAAATATCAAAATTATTGTCCCATAAACAAATGCGTCCTTGGCGGCAGTTCTCTTTTCAGACTCAGAATAGTCAGAAGTCATTGTGAAAAATAAGGCCATCGTTCCGAAGGGATCTATAACCACAAAGAGCGGAAAAAAGACCTTCACAAACTCCAGACCAAGACTCATAACAGGCTATGTTACTGAACTATAATATTATTTCAAATTTTTTCTCTATCCTATGAGTTAATAACCACAATCCGATGACTGTAGTAGATGAAAGTAGCAATACTTGGTATAGATGGATACATTGGCTGGGCCCTTGCTATGAGGCTCGCTGAACATGGTAAAAATGTAATTGGAGTGGATTCTTTTTACACGAGAAAGAGGGTAAAAGAAGTTGGTTCGGATTCACTTCTTCCCATAACAACTCTGGATGAGAGATTAAAAACCTTTGAAGAAAGGAGTGGAAAGAAAATTGAATTTGCCGGAGGTGATGTAAATGATCCAGATTTCATGCTGGAATTTGTAAAGAAAGAACGCCCTGATGCCTATGTACATCTTGCGGAACAGCGATCTGCACCCTACTCCATGATCGGCCTCACTCAGGCAAGAGAAACGCTAATACAGAATATGGGTGGAACAATAAATCTGGTCTATGCCATGAAAGAATATACACCCGATGCGCACCTACTGAAACTTGGAACCATGGGAGAATACGGAACACCCAATATTGATATTCCAGAAGGGTTCTTTGAAATTGACTATAAGGGTAGGCATGATAGACTTCCCTTCCCAAAGTCTGCGGGTTCCTGGTATCACTGGAGCAAGGTACATGATACAAATAACCTGATGTTCGCGAATAAGGTCTGGGGATTGAAGATAACTGATGTTATGCAAGGGGTTGTTTATGGAACGAGGACCAAGGAAATTACAAAATATGGAATACCTACAAGATTTGACTTTGACGAGGTCTGGGGAACCGCGCTGAACAGGTTCTGTACACAGGCTTCCATTGGTATTCCACTTACAGCGTATGGCAAAGGTGAGCAGAGAAGAGGGTATCTATCACTAGAAGATAGTATTACATGCCTCGAGCTGGGGCTTGATAAGCCTCCAAAAACCGGAGAATACAGGGTATACAACCAATTCGATGAACACTATTCCATAAATGAACTCACAGCGCTCGTCGCAGAAAGAGGCGAAAAAATTTTTGGCAGACATATTGATGTTTCCCACATAGATAATCCACGAGTGGAACAGGATCAACATTATTATAACCCAGAGCACATGAAACTTAAGGAACTGGGTTACAAGCCTTCCAGAAACCTTTATGAAGATATAGACGAGATACTTGCAGATGTAAACGATAATAGAGAACGTGCTCTGAAATACAGAGACTGTATCATGCCAAAAACAGTGTGGAGGAAAAGTATATCAAAATAAGCCCAATGTAATGTTGGTATACAATGGTTAAAAATAAGTCCACAAATGGCTTATGATGCAATCTTTATTAACGATTTATTCATAACCGTTCAATGAACCCAATTGCCTCTAAGAAAAAAAGGACAGGTCTTTTTGTTGTGGCCTTTGCAGTATTGGTTGTAGTCATATTTGCTCTATCTTCATTCATAACTCTTTCTGCACCCCCTACTTCAAACTCTTCTGCAGCATCACCGGCCATTGTGCAAGACCAAACTGTGTTCAAATATCAGTGGATGAACCAAACATCATCATCTTCACCCTCTGGTATGTCCAATGTGAGTATGGCTTGCTTTGAGCCATCCTCAGAAATTGTCATGTTCGGAGGAGAACATTCTGTGACAAACAAAACGGGAGTGAACATGACGGAATATTCAAACCAGACATGGCTTTATAATAATCAATTCTGGACACAATCAACAGGAGAAAGTAATATCCCCGGTATGATCGGAACAAGCATGTCGTTCTACCCCAGAGGCATGGATGTGGTACTTTTTGGCGGTCAGAACCTCACGTCAGGTGGCAAAATTAAATACGAGAATGAAACCTGGCTTTTTACCGGATATACTTGGACACCATTAAAGGGACTCACCCAAGCTCCAACACCCAGGGCTTTTGCTGCAAGCGCTTATTCCCAAACAAGCAGATCCGTTATCCTATTTGGAGGAATAACATCTTCCGGTTACACCAATTCCACATGGGCATTCAAGGATAATGTCTGGACAAAGATGTCCACAACGGGGCCAATCCCAGCCATGGAAGGATCATCAATGGTTGCGATGTCCAACGGAAACATGTTGCTATATGGAGGTGCCAACGGAACGGGTTACAGTGATCAAACCTGGATGCTGAATACCACAACAATGCACTGGACAAAGTTGTCCACATCAACAAACCCTGGAGATTTAGCCTTTGCATCACTCAACTATTTTTCATTCAACAATCTATATGTTCTATATGGAGGCGTTAATTCAAAGGGTGTCCCCCAGAACACCACGTGGGCATTTACAAATAATGCCTGGAATAACATGAAAATAGGTTCCCCTTCTGCAAGTTACGGACAGACAGTTGAAGCATTATCCGCAAATGACACATTGATATTGTTTGGCGGATCAATCGGTAACAATTACAATAACTATACCTTCGGATTCCTGAATAATACCTACAATTGGGCAGAATTTATTGAAAGCGGATTACCGACTGGATCACAGTGGAGTGTTACTATGAACGGTCAGACGAAAACGACCACATCTAATTATACTGAATTCCTTCTCATGGCAGGAACATATACCTATAACGTTACAGCACCTAGTGGATATTCGGCCACAGGAGGAAATTTGACAATGTATGCTTCATTTGTAACAAACAGCGTTTCTTTCAGCAAAATACCTACCTTGTTCTATTATACCTATGGCTTAATTGCAGGAATTATAATTGTAATTATAGCATACGCAGGAAGTTTGGTATATAGAAAAATAGCTAAATAACCAATTTTTTAACCATTTCGTAAGATCGTGTTAAAATTTTATGATAATTCTCCTTTTTACCTATGCTTAACCATGTGTCCTTAGGAATAATTTTTGGGATCACTGACTCCTTAGAGACCATTTTCTGTATACTTTCTGTGAGTTCCTTACTCTCTGCAGAGATATAATTAAGTAGATTTTTTTTGAAATAATACGTGGCGGCAATGGCCAGGTTTGAAATAGGTATAGCTGGTTTTTCACTTACCGATATAACTCGTTTACCATCTTGAGACAGAACAGCATTTCCGTAGGAGCTTGGATTGTCAACCTCGAAAAGTGTGAGTGTTGATTCCCCTGACACAACAAGTTCCCGATAATAGGTTTCCATTGCCACAATTCCATCTCCTGCATTCAAGAGTACATCATGGCCTGAACACTTCCTTGATCCGAGGTATACGGCATTTCCGTAACCAAGCTTTGTTTCCTGAAAGACAAGATCACAGGCTGGAAAATTGGTTTCCAGATAGCTGATTGTCATTCTGTCAGATGGATCTACGACTACCACAACCTTCTGACAACCTGCATTTTCAAGCCTTCGTATGACCATGTCCAGAACTGGGCGTAAAACAAGCTTGCCTTCTACTGCATCATAAAGAGGCAGGAGCTCTTTTCGCATCCTGCCGTCCAGGCCAGATCTGGTACCCAGACCTGCTGCAGTCACCAACCCAAAAACCATTGAACTGCATTGGTACATAAATAATACGTTTTATCATTGTCTCAAACCCTCTGATCGTACATGCCAGTTCAGCAATGAAGTATTTTGAAGGATAGGGAAAAAAGTTCTTAAATGGTCAATTGCCAGCTTGAATAGAATTTTTATTCCCATAATATCTGTAAACCCATAGAATAATGTAGATTGCAGGGAATAGATAGAATCCGAGGATCATTGTGATATCAGCGATAGAAAGATAGATGTAATGTGATGCAAAGAAATTGCTCAGTCCTTCAAAGTGAGCAGAATTGGATGAAACTGCAAAGGACACTGCTGCCAGTATAACTCCAATAAAAGTGAATTTTTTACTCTCTGTCATCAGTAGATAAAGTGCGTATATTGAGAGAACAACTATGGCAACAATGGTGAGATAAGTAAGGTTTGGAGGGACAAGATGTCCTAACCTGAGGGCGGCCCCTCCAATTGTAAGTGATAGTGCAGACAAGATAATAAGAATGGGAAATTCCTGTTTCACTAAGCATTATGTTAAAGGTGTTAAATAAGTATACGCCGCCTATGTTGAGAGGTATATGAGATCGTGGAAACCATAATAATAAGCAAGCCATTTCTGATTGACGATTATGCTTAGCGGCTTTATGGAAAAACGATTGGCAGGGAAATGGATAGCAGGTCCAACAGTGGATGATGCAATCACAAGAGGG
>JAJZAR010000087.1 GCA_021799315.1 Thermoplasmata archaeon
CGGTATAGTTGCGGAACTTCCCTACGTTGCACTGCAAATAATCGGGATGAAAGCGGTCCTAACTGTGATGCTACCCATTGGTTCAGGGGTTTCAACAATAGTTACAGTGGCCCTAGTCATATCATTTGTTGTGCTTGTGATCTTCACTTTTATGAGTGGGTTGAGGGGAGTAACTCTTACGGCTGTTTTCAAGGATATTATTATTTTCACAACAGTTATAGTGATCATAATAGCAGTTCCGCTTGCATACGGAGGTTTCCAACATGCCTTTGACCTGAAGGCAGCCTACCAAACCCTTAACCAGAAAACTTTTGGATTGGGATACACAACTTTGTGGATAGGCAGTGCAATGGCACTTTACCTCTACCCGCATGCGGTAAACGGATCACTGAGTTCAAAGAATGAGAAAAATCTGAGAATGAGCACTGCCCTACTTCCAATATATGGAATAGGTCTGGCTCTACTGGCTCTGTTTGGTGTACTTGTATACGCAGTGGCGCCGGCTATGGCCTATCTCAGCAACTTTTCATCTGCATCTAGGGGCATATACGTTGTTCCAGCCCTGATAATGTACACAATGCCTAGCTGGTTTGCTGGCTTTGCTTTACTGGGAATCTTTATTGGTGGACTAGTGCCTGCGGCAATAATGTCCATGGCATCTGCAAATCTTTTCACAAGAAATGTTGTGAAAGTTTTCAAGAGAGATATGACAATAAAGGGCGAAACTCTACTTGCAAAATGGGCTACCGTGGTCTTTATATTTATAGCTCTTGGTTTCACATTCATAGTTCCGGAAACCTACTCCATACAGTTGCAGCTTCTTGGTGGTATCATAATTCTGCAGATATTGCCATCACTGTTCCTCGGGCTATATTTCCCCAAACTGAACAAACACTCGCTCATAGCAGGATGGGCAGTTGGTCTGTTAATAGGTATACTGCTCGAAGAGATTGCGAATAAATACGGTGCTCTGTCCACGAGTTTCTATACCTTTGGACCGGGGCTAATTTATATAGGGCTCCTTGCGGTAGCCATCAACATAGCAATCGCAGTTGTTGGCTCTGTGATTGCAAATGCAGCAGGGATTAAAAACTCCAAGGTTCCAGTAGAGCAGGAACCTCAATAATATTTTTTTAAGTTTTTAACAGAATTATTATGTGTGTATGAAATGGGGCAGGTTTTGGTTGATTTATTTCGTCATCGCTATAACTATCATCGAATAAAAGTATGCACATAAACATATACAGATTGAAATAATAAATCAGCGATAAAAATTAAGGGATGGGGATAAAAATTTGATAAAAGAATGATAAAAACACATACAAATTTTACCATATAAAACGATAAAAATCATATAAATCGATAAAAATTGGCATACAAAATCGGTAAAATTTTATCAAAAATAGGTTGAAAATACGTTTATAGCGCTTGATCTGCTCCAGCAGCATTTGGAACACTTTTCTTCAATTCTTATCTAGTGTCACCTCGACTTCTTTCTTCTCGAATCTTTCCCTGAATGCCTGATCGGCCAGGAACCTCCTCCTGAATTCCCTTGGAGGAAGATAATCAATGGATGAATGCGTCTTGATTTCATGGTAATCAGAGAATGCCTTTTCTATCCCTATGGAAGCATCATGGGAGTCCCCGAATTCATTAGGCCAGATGTAGCCCGTCCTGATTGAGTTGTGGAAGGACTCAATGTCCCCCTTGTCCTCAGGAGTGCGTTTCTGTATGTATTCAAGCTTGATTCCCAGTAGTCTCATGGCATTCCTGAATTCTTGTGATATGTACTGGGGGCTATTGTCTGTTCTGAGTACAAGACCTTTGGGAACTGTTCCATTGAATGCAATGAGAACAGCATTCTCCACGGATCGTATGGCATCCCTTGCCATGCAGGATCTGGAATAATGAAAACCCTGCCATTCCTTCGTGAAGCAGTCCTTGATGCACATCAGATAGGTCATTCCCGATTCGGTGGGAATGCAAGTGATATCGGTTTCCCAGAGCTGATCAGGCCCATGGGGACGGAACGGATTCCTGGACTTTGCTCTACCTCTGTGTTTTGATGCAGGAAGGCTTAGACTGCTGTCTTTCAGTACCTTCCTGACAGTCTTCCGGTTCACCTTTGTACCCTGGTTTCTGAGTACAGCCCATACTCTCATGTATCCGTATGTTGTGTGTTCCGATGCAATATCCCTGATCCTCTCCCTTGTTGAAGGGTCAAGCCTCTGAATGTGCCTCTTCCTGGGCCTGTAATAATATCTGGACAGGGAGATTCCGGATATCCTTGAGATATTCCTCAAGGACATCTCCTGTTTCAGATCTTCAAGAACAATCATTTTGACCTCCCCTGAAGACTTTTTTTAAAAGCGTCTATCACCAGGCTCTGGTCTCCTATGATCTTATTCAAATCCTCGATCTCCTCATACCTTGAATCTGAATTCCTTCTCTGATCCAGCGCTGACTTTCCTCCTTGGATGAACTGCTCCCTCCACTTGCTCAGCTGTACAGGATATATGCCGTGCCTGCGGCATATCTCTGCCTGTGCCACATTCCCGGAGAAGGATTCCATGACTATCTGGGACTTCTCTTCAGCCGAATATTTGGACTTCATAAAGGGGCCACCACGATCTGGAAAACCGCTTTTCGCATGCTCTTTATGTATCTGTTCTTCTCTATAATATTATTATCATGGCGTTCCAGTTCTGTGATGGCTCGGATCAAAAACCTATTAATTTCGTGAACAATTATGAATTCTTTCAAAACTTTCTCAGAAAGGTCTCAATTAATGGTAAGAAATGATCAATATGCGGTCAATTTTCCCCTTTTTTATCCATTTCTTATTGAAATCTTGATAGCTCACGCTATTCTATCAAGAAATCTTGTCCTCATGAGGTTGTGACATATTGCAGTGAAGTATGTCTTTACTCTTACCCGCTGCACTGTTGTAACCATGACATGTAAAAAGTGGAACATCCTCTTGAAGAATGCATATGGATGTTCCACCATGGATCGGATGCGGGATATGCGGAGATTCCTTCTCACAGACTGTACTGGAAGCTTATGGCCCCTAACGGATCGATCCATTGTTGCATCAATACTTCTGCATGGCTAACAGAGGTATCCCTTATCCCTGTAACACACAATGCCTGGAATGGAAAGATCAATCTGTGAATCATGTACACTGGCTGATGTTACAGATATCTTTTCAATGATCTAGGTCCCGTTGACAAGGGTATGTGCCTTGTAACCGAAATGTTTCTCATTATTCTTGATAGCTGATGATCCATCCTTTGATCTCCTGGTATTTGCTTCAGGGCCCTTGGACTTTCCATACTCTCCCTTGTCTGCTTCTATGAATGATGCATCCTGAATTGTTCCTTTCCTGATTCTGATTCTCTTAGCCATGATCTGATCCCGGATATTGTTGAATACAATACGATCCTCTCCAGTTCCGGAAAGTCTTTCCCTGAAGTACCAGATCGTGTTCCGATCAGGAAGTTTCTCAGGGAAACCGAGAAACTTCATGAACGATATCCTGTCCCTGATCTCCCTCTCTATCTGTGGATCTGAAAGATTATACCACTGCTGCAATAGCAATATCTTAACCATGAGTATGGGATCATAATTGGGCCTTCCTCCTTTATTAGTATCATTGTCGTAAAGATCTGAGAGAATCTTTCTGATGGGATCGAAATCAATGCGATCTGAAATGCCTGAGAGTGGATCTCCAAGAACTTCAATTTCTTTGTACCATTCCGGGAAATAAGATTGCAGCAGGTTCGCGGCCTTTGATCATGAAGTCATGAAAAAGCTTTTCGGTGAGGTTTTTGGAAAACCCCTCTAAATTTTTTAGATAGGGCAAATATACAAAAAGAAAATAGAATTCGAGTTTTGGCATACAGTCAAGAATACTTAAAGATATAAAAGGAAGTGAAGAAAATAAATACCCACAGGCTCACGCTTCACTTGCAGAAACAGGTATTTCGTTATTAAAAGCTTGAAGAGAGTGATTGATAGTAGAAGGTGTATGAGAAGCAATAAATAAAACGGCAAAGATCATCCCGCGAAAGATTTAATAAATATTTATAAGTTAAGGCAATGTGTTGAGAATCAAATTCACATTTAGCTTCGATGGGAATTTGACTTTGCCGATTCACTATAATCACTATCTCCAAGCATTTATCTATAGTAATGTGAAAAATCAATTGCTCCAATTGCGCTATCACGACGAAGGGTTTCATAGCGGAAATAAAAGATTCAAGCTCTTTACATTTTCAAGATTGTCTGGAAATTTCTTAATAGATCAAAAAAATGGAACAATATCTTTTACTTCTCCAGTTAAATTAACCATTTCAAGCATAGAAGATGATCTTTTGTCTTCTTTCTTAGAAGAAATAATACCCTCCAGGAATCTGTACCTAAATGGAACAAAACTTAGAACTGATGGCTTCGAGCCAGTTAACCCAGTGCTGGATTCGACAGATGTGCAGATAGAGATGCTTTCTCCACTGACTGTCTATAGAACCGAGCAAAATAATGGAAAGAAACATACACACTACTTCTCGCCTTGGGAAGATGGTTTTGTTCAATTAGTTGCTTCAAATTTGATTGAGAAATATGGTATCTTCCATAAGGATGAGCCTATTGGGAAACCAGAGATATCAGTAATACCTATGTTTAATGATGACCCAAAATTTCAAAAATTAATTAGATTTAAAGATACAATAATAAAAGGTTGGATGGGTACTTTCCGCTTGCAGGCACCTGTGGAATTGATCAAATATGCTTACTATGCTGGATTGGGCGCAAAGAATTCCGAGGGTTTCGGCTGCTTCAAGGTTTTTGGATCGGGTGAATCTTGAAATGCTATTATCTATAGTTGAGCTCGGAGATTCTCTACTGGAAAGAAGTGATTCTAAAAGCATATCCAACTTGATATTAGTTCCGAAAGTAAAATATGATAAGAAGCATGTTGTCGGAATAGTGGATTTCAATGTGGAAAAGGGGCAGGTAAGATTTACATTTAATCAAATTTCTGAAACAGAGGACCTAAAAGAAATCGCCGAAAAATACCATTTTGTTGGAAACTCAAAAAGCAACAATCCTCAATGGGCGCTGACAACTACCAATCTTGGATATCTACTGACAGACTCAATCATTAATTTGCTCAAAACAGTCCCCTCTGGTGATCTGCATGACAAACTGGAGAGCATTTCGAAAATTTTCTTTAAGGACGTTAGTTTCGCAGACTTCAAAAAAAGTAAAGCCATTGATCTCACTAAGGTAGACACAACTAACCTTCAAGGAATTAAGCTTGATGATTACTACCCAAATGATAGTTCAGTACTTGACAAAAAACGGAAAGAATTTATCGACGGGCTGTCAAAAGAGATATCCAAACATCTCTTAGATAGCGGGCAGGAAGTCGTCTTTTGGTCTGTATCCCTTATGGGAAATTTGCTGTGCGGAATGCACGAAAATGAATATGACCAGGTAATTAGGCAGAAAGTAATGAGAGATAGTTCTACAGGTGGAGAGCAGGGCGTATGTTCAATTTGTGGATATAAAGGTTCGGTTTCTTACGAAGGGACGACGAATCTTAGCTTTAAGTATTACATAACCGACAAGATCAATTTCGCAAGCAACATTGACGACACTGGTTTTAGAAAGAACATGACGATTTGCAAATCTTGCTCGGAGAAATTGGTTGCTGCTGAGAGATTTCTGAATAATGATATGAAGGTTATGATCGGAGGCTTTCCGGTCTATCTAATTCCTCTTATTCCCGGAGGCACAGTTGATAAAAAGGAAATTAGAAGACTGTCCGGG
>JAJZAR010000088.1 GCA_021799315.1 Thermoplasmata archaeon
AAATTTTATCACATATTTCCCACTATTTTACGTCAGAGTATTCTCAGCCACTCTTCTTCTTTATTTCGGACTGAGACTGATGAAGAGTGCACGAAGGTCAATGAAATTTCAGAGAATAGGATTTCCGCCTTCCAAAAAGGAAGAATCCGGCAAGAGTGTTTCAACTGTGGCCTATTCTGTAGGAATCGTTGAAGCCTTTGAAGCTGCCATAGTTCTCGTGGCTCTTTATCCTGAAAACTATAATTCAACACTCATAGGTCTTATCTCAGGCATCATTATTGTCGTTATTGCGGCATTTGTCCTTAGAAACCAGATCAGGAAAATAAAACAGGGCTCCATGAAGGTTGCAGTATCATCCTTATTACTTTCATTTTCTCTGTTCTGGTACATTGAATCTGTGATAATCATAAACGATCTTTATCTCATACCTATTTTCGTTGGCTTCTTCCTCCTTGTTTACTACATATCTACGAGGAATCTACCATCGAAGCCTAATGCTGGATCATCACAATAAACTCATAATTTCATAACATCCTGGATCTTGACAATGAATACGGAACATGATAACTGTTTTCTCAGGTAATCGTTAAGTATTTTTTTTGTTTAGATTGTTCATTGCCGGCATATTATGTTTGTTTTCATCATGCGATTGACTATGTTCATATGTTTTCAAATTTACTCATTCTCATGCCTTCTGAATTCTTTTCCTATGACATTCCAGCTCTGCCCCCTCGAGAAGGAAATTTCCTAAAGTAATAGATGAGACGAAAGATTACAACAAATTTATAATGAAATGACATCTTCTTGACTGTGAAATTATACGGAAAGGAGCTCGGCCTATTCCCCACTGAACCTTCGAATATCATAAGAAGCAAGAATTTTCAGAAATTTAATTTAGGGGAAATGGAGAAATACTACATGCCAGAATCTCTACACAAGTTGTGTTCAGAACAGGGTACTGAAAAAATGAATTTTTTTGAAGACGACAACAGAGGTGCCATATCTCCATGGGAAGTCTGCAATATGGATGGAACAGAATTTCATCTGTCCCTCAAAGGTGTCGGCTCGACTGTTGATCCTTATTCCCTGGACCCTCTGAATATTCATAATGTCAGTGCACTCACTGATGACAAAAACTTTGAAAGGGAGATTATTGCAACTGAATATACTGGAAACAGATTCATCACCGGTGAAACATGGCTGCGTGGGTCTCCCTATGGTGGACAGGGGATGGAGCTCGCGATGATAGCTCTGAAAACATCCGAAATGGCCAATCCAACATCGATCAATGGATTTCGTATAGCTCCTGTTGTTTCCATAGTATCCATGGAAAAAGCCTTGCAGGAAAAGATCAAAGAACTCTACTGGTACAGAAAGTATGTGGGAGATATAGTGCAGGAGATTCGACTGATGCCATCTAATGTAAGACTTTATTTTCACGCATCCAGCACTGTGGGAAATGATGTGACCAAAATCTTTGATCTTTTCGGTATTGACAGCAATGAAAAAGCAACACAATTTCTGGAAAATTTCATGAAATCAGGTATCGCAGCATTAACTGCCTTTCCTAGAACACTGAGAAAGGAGAAGGATGGTATATATTCAGGTGTCGATTATTTTGATGTCTGGCTCGATAAGGACGCGGTTATCTCAGGAGACGGAACCATATTCTTTGTAGATTTGGAAGGTGTTGAGCGAAGATATGTTATGGAGGAAAAGGTGCAGGAGACCATCACTGACCAGTTTTACCGTTCTCTCTATGAACTGATGTATGCATATGCAAGAATAGATGAGGAAAAAGTGAGGAGATATGGTGGATCTCCCGATAAGAGATTGCGCTTGCAGATAGCCCTTGAAAGGGCTCTCTTAAAAGACAGATATGTCAGAGTTGAGGAAAATGGCGGTAGGCTGAACCTCATTATTGGTAACGATCTGGGAAACAATAATTTAAATAGTGAATTTACAATGTTAAACCGGGTGATATGAATTAAGACAGCAGATATTTACGCTTTTCTCAAAGGTGCAAACAGTGGAAAAGTTGATACCACCATAGACGACGATTCTTTCAAGCAGCTTGTGAGTTCTCAGTATATAACGTCCTATAGTAAGGACGACCATGACAAACTCGAATCTGAAGTTGCTCAGCTGCAGACCGTCAGAGATAGAATAGATCAGGAGAAGAGTGAAGTTAGCGGGGAGTTTTCGGTTGAATTGACAGAAGAGAAGAAGACTGAATCCATAAGATTTCATTTCGAGAAAGGGGCAGAAAAGGAGGCAGAGCGGGCTCGGCTCCAGGCAGAAAGGGATAAACTTACACAGGATCAGAAGAATCTGAAGAGCGATGTGGACCTGTTCAACAGCCTCCTGGCAAAGAAAGCTTTGCTGTCGAAAATGGTATCGTATAAGGATGTATTTGTTATCCTTACCGATAGAGGCGTTCAGACAGTAAAAGATCTCTCGGTGAGAATGTACCGTTTCTCTGATCAGGAATTTTCGGCATATGAATCAGAAATGAACGAGACAATGAAGGAACTCACTGACATCGTGATCAGTGCAAAAACATATTTCGGATATCTGGAAGGGATCATGACAGATGAGTCTGACAGAAGTGTTATCATGAGTACTGCGATGGGTTTGGCAAAACTATCTGGAGATATGAAGTCTATAGCATCAAGATTTATGACCACGTACAATGAGATGGGTTCTTTCACAAGAAATCTTGAAAATAGGCTCATGGCTGCCCAAATAATAACTGGATCTGGTAAGGACATTTCAGGCGAGATGGAACAGTTCAAAGAGGTGTTTCATGAAGTTCATCACAAAATAAAAATACCGAAGGAATCTGCAGCAGGCGTTGCTTCAATGATATACCTGGCAAAGAGATATGATGGGACATATCCCTATGAAAATCTTCAAACATTCACCGGGGTGACACCGTCATATGAAGCGGCTGCAGTTATGGCAACAATGGACAGGCCGGTGCAGGCCACAGTTGAGAAATTTAAGGGAATGCGGGCAATATTCACAGGATGGGGCTATACTACTTCAGAGGATGTGGAGCTTTCATCTGCGTACATTGCCATATCTGATTTTCAGCCTAATGAAATTAAGGATAAGGTATCGGCGATTATAGATACCATGAGAAATTACCTTGAATATCCCCTCGTTGCATCCACTGTGATTGCAACTGTACCGGTAATGGAATCCAATGAAACACTGGATCTTTTAAGAAAGGCATTTAACATACTGCAGAGAAATCTTTCCGGGTTTGAAAATTCAGAACTCATGGCAATAGCTGTAAATCTCATTCATGGCATAAGAAATGAGCTTATTAGAAAGGTAAGTTCACAGGCTCCAACGCCTGCAGTTGCATCAACGCCATATCATTTCTATTATATGCCCTATCCAATGCTATTTCCCATGTTCCTGCCCATGATGATGATTCAGGGTTCCTATTATTCCACATTCAGTGGTATAGGGGGAGTTCACCCTGCGCACATTCACTCCGTTGGTGGCTTTTCAGGATGAAACTGTTTGCTTTTTTGATCCTTCTGCTCATGGTCGGCCTGTCTTTTACAGCAATTTCTTCCCAGAGCAGCGTATCTATTTCTAAGGGTGAATGTTTTCAGTACAGGGAACTGATCGCTATATATGATGGAAAGGGAAATTATTCAGGATATTCATGCAATATATGGATCAATGGGACAGAGAGTGTTACGGGATTTTCTTCAAATTCATCTGTAGATATGCATTATAACTATTCCTGTGCTATTATCTCCACATCAGGGGATTATAACAATCCTTATATGGGCAGTGGAACATTCAACTTTTCCTCAGTTTCCTGTAATTACATAAATGGAACAGACAATGAAACTGGATACAATCACTCCCATGTATGGTTTTATGTCCACCCCTCTCTGGAAAAGGGCAACGAAACCTCACTTCTAGGGACACCCATGACAGTTGTTTCTAACAGTTATAATTATAAGCCTGGGGGGAGCAAAAACACCATAAACACCATATATCTTTCAGGTAATGGAACCTGCGTTAGAGACGATTCCTTTGGACATTTCAATGCCGATTATACCTGGAAAGGATATTTTGATCATTCAGCTGGATTCATTGCGGCATACATATACACCCAGGTCGATTCCAATAGTAATGGAGATGGATTCTCCTGTACCAATTCACTCTATGTCTCCCATTCGACCTACGGCGTGAATATATCAGAAGTGGCTCCTGTAAGCCATGTTACAACCACCAGTCCCTCATTTCCCTACACAGACTTATTCGTCATAATCGCATTCATATTTGTATTACTGATTATTGTGGCCGTTGTGGCTAGCAGAGGCAAAAGAAATAAACTTAAACAACATTCATCATATAGTCCGGGTGTAAATATGAAACATGAGCACAGCGATAACGAACATGAGATAAAACCAGAACCTGATCCGGAACAGAAAGTTACTGAGCAGGTTGTTATAAAAGAGATTGTAAAGGTAAAATGCCAGTACTGCGGCGCATTGATTGACTCCACTGTGGAGAAGTGTCCATTCTGTGGTGCTCCAAGAACGTAACTCAGGATTTATAGTGATATATCCTCCCAACCACTTCGAAACCATTTTTTTCCGCTATTTTTTTTGAGAAAGGACTCTCCAGAGGAATTTCAGATATCAACTCTTTGATGCCTGTATGCTCTGCCCACAGAATTCTTGCGGCCAGAAGATCTGACCCGATACCCATTTGCCTGTAGTTTTCTGAAACGTAAAGGCTATGCAGTCTTCCATAGATAGAAACACGACCAAGCCAGCTCATGCCATAGATGACGCCGTCCTTCCGGCACAGGAAACACTTTTCTCCATGATTCAGTGAACTTTTGATCCATCGTTCACTCACCTTGCCATAGGCTTGCTTCATGAAAGTCAGAACTTCTTCTATCTGATCTCCATGAAAAATTTCTATTTCATTTCTTATGTTGATATTCAGATTGCCAGAATCAAGCTTTAACCTGTGAACCTCTTCTGTTAGCCCTTTGAGATTGAGGTCGATTTCGGTGTAGAAGTCCATATTTTCTTTCAACTGCATGAACTCCTTTGCAATATCCTTCCTGAATGTAAAGCATGTACCGGCGTTTTCTACAGAATCATATACAAAAATTCCTTCTTGCTTGTTGTTCTCCCATGCAACGTAAACATCACCCGACTCAGCACCCTCCTCCAGAAAGAGGTTTAAAAATTTCCCAAAAAGTGAAGAGTTAGAGTATTTGTCAAGCACGGTTTTATCTATTTCTGAAACACTCTTTATCCTTAATATATATGAAGTCACAGTTCAATCCTCTATCTTAGACATGAATAGAACAGGTTATTCAATTATTTCACATTTTCAATGTTTCCATCCTTATCAACATGAATGTTCTCAAAGGAAGGTTCCGCTGGAAGGCCAGGCATGGTCATTATTTCCCCTGAAATGGGAACAATAAAGCCAGCCCCTGCATTGTACATTACCTCTCTGATTACCAGTGTATCAGGATCCTCTGTTCCTGAGAGAGAATATTGCCCCTTGGCAATGCATACAGGCAAATGTTGATCTGTGAAGCTTTCAATTCTCTTCAAGTCCTTACTGGCCTTTTTTGTAAAAATAACGTTTTTGCAGCGGTAAATTTCCCTCGCAATGCGTTCTATTTTGACTTCCACTGTTTCACTTATTTCATAGGTATGTTTCAGAGGAGTATTCTGCTTACAGTTTTCAACGACCTTTTCGGCGAGTTTAAGTGTCCCTTCTCCGCCCTTTTCAAAACCTTCAGAGTATT
>JAJZAR010000089.1 GCA_021799315.1 Thermoplasmata archaeon
TCCGATCTCTGTAAATGCTCAGAAGCGTATATATTCACTTAACAGGGACGGCTTCACGGAGATAGAGCTGTGGATATCAAAATACCAGAAGTTCTGGAACAATAACCTGGATTCTCTTGGAAATTTCCTTGATAGCAAGAAGGAGGAGCAAAATGACCGATCCTGAAGGTAATTCTATGGGTAGATTGTACTATGAAAACGGTTATGCCACATTGGCAATTGAAAGATTTTACAATCACCCGCGTACGGTAGTGTGGGATGCCATGACTGACAATGAACAACTGAATTCCTGGTTCATTGCAAAAGTAAGAATGATCCCTGGTTCTGATGGATTCATAGAATCATGGTTTGGACAACCTCTTCTACATGTAGAGGGAAAAATTACATCCTGGGAACCGCCACATCTTCTTGAACATGAATGGAACATACAACCCAATGATGTGGTGCCTGAAGGTGAGTTTTCAACAATGAGATGGGAATTGGAAGATTTGAATGGAGGCACACTGCTTAAATTGACACACAGAAACCTCACAAAACAAACCATGGCTGGGTTCAGAACCGGTCTTGACCCGGCACCAGCAGATCATATCATACTTGAAAGACTTGAGTCGTACCTGTCTTCTAAACCTTTCTTTGATGTTCATACACGTTTTACTGAATTAAAGGAAACCTACCATAAATTGCCATAGTCGATAACAAAATTGACCTATTTTATACGAATGATCCTTTGGGTGTAACAAAATCCACATGTTTTATGTTGAATGGTGGAACATTATTTCCCTTCCATATGTGTTTTGTGCCAATGGAATGTTGCCTGACTTTTAATTCGCACATGCATTGAACAATTGTAGAGCCCAGAGATCTGATCAGTGTATTGCCAGCAATGGAGAATTTAATATGTCCTGTTCCTTCTATAATTCACTTTTTATTATATGAACCCAATGAAGGTGATTGCGTAAGCATGGACGGATTTAAGTAGGGATAAAATGAGTCTAATATTGAGGGTAAATGAAGTGAAAAAAGTTTCTATCAGGACACAATTCTTAATTTAATTAAAGGTCTACCTTTTGACTCTTCTCCACAATAATGGCATTAACCAATTTCGACAATAGTTCGTTTAAAAATTCTAGGGCAGAAGGATCGTTGAGTCTGCCACTTTCATCGAATTTTTTGTGCGCAAATGTGATAAAAACTTCTGGCTTATTGATTACACGTGTATCGAGATACCCCATAACCTGTCTCAGATGATATTGCACCCTTGCACCGCCGAGCATGCTCATAGACGCACTCATTATGACACCGGTTTTGCCTGAAAAAGGGTTTGTGCCAGGCGGCCTTGATGCAAAGTCCAATGCATTCTTCAGATATCCAGGGATAGAAAAATCGTATTCAGGGCTTGAAATGATAAATCCGTCACTTTTTTTTACCTTTTCCTTGAAGATTTTAACAGGCTCAGGCGTAGATGCATCTAAATCCTCACTATAGAGTGGAAAATCCCCGAGTGAGACAATTTCCAAGTTTGCTCTGTCAGCGAGCAATCTTTTACACTCAAGTAGAAGCTTCATGTTATACGAACCTTTTCTCAGGCTTGAACCGAATCCGATGAGATTTATTTTTTCCTCAACCATTCTTGCGCATATATTTACATTATACAACATTTACCATGAAATTACGGGTTTGATACCAACTATATCTCAAACCAATAGAATTCAAAGATGAAAATGAAATTTGGAAAGCAGACATAAAAACGAATTCCTTGTTACAAGATATGACCCGTATAAAATATGAAATATCTTTGAGAAAACCATTTATATAGATAAACATTTACTACTTGACTATCATGGTGAAGTATAAATGGGTAGCCCTATCAAATACCACGCTTGGTGTTCTGATGGCTGCTATAAACGGTACAATCATACTGATTTCCCTTCCAGCAATTCTTGGTAAAAATGGTATAGATATAAATCCCTTTGCTCCAGGTACATTCCTTTATCTGATATGGATAATCATGGGATATAATATAATAACTGCAGTCATTCTTCTTACCATAGGAAGACTCTCCGATATTTTTGGTCGTACCAGACTGTTCAATTTGGGCTTTGTTATATTCACGGTTGGATCAGTGCTCTTGTTTCTCACGCCAAACAAAGGCAACCTTGGTGCCATTGAACTGATAGCATTCAGGTTGGTTCAGGGTCTGGGGGCCGCATTTCTCTTTGCAAATAGTACCGCAATTCTGACAGATGCCTTCCCTGCAAATGAGAGAGGAAAAGCATTGGGGCTAAATCAGGTGGCAGCCCTTGGAGGATCGTTTATAGGCCTTATTCTTGGAGGCATTTTATCTGTATTTGACTGGAGATACGTATTTCTGGTAAGCGTTCCTGTGGGAGTTTTCGGGAGCATTTGGTCTGTTATGAAGCTAAAAGACAATTCCATTAGAGACCTCACTCAAAAACTTGATTACTTAGGCAATATTGTATTTGGAGGAGGAATAACCATATTTCTGCTTGCACTCACCTATGGTCTTCTTCCCTACGGAAAGAGTGTTATGGGATGGAGTGATCCATGGGTTATTGCTGGTCTCTCCGTAGGTGCTGTTCTTTTGATTCTATTTCCCTTTGTTGAAAATAGGGTTAAACAACCCATGTTTAAAATGTCCCTTTTCAAAATTCGTTCCTTCGCATTTGGCAATTTTGCATCTTTTCTTGGCGCACTTGGAAGAGGAGGATTGATGTTCATGCTCATCATACTGCTTCAGGGTGTCTGGTTGCCATTGCACAATTTTTCGTATGCTTCAACACCTTTCTGGGCAGGTATATACATGATCCCCATGACTCTGGGATTTCTAACAATGGGACCCATTGGAGGAGCACTCTCTGATCGATACGGTGCCAGAGGTATTGCCACAATAGGCATGAGTATAGTGGCGGTTGCATTCGTTCTCCTTACATTCTTTAGCTATGATTTTTCATACCTTCCATTTGCCCTAGTAATATATATGCTTGGATTCGGAAGCGGAATGTTTGCAGCACCTAATACGGCTGCGATCATGAATTCAGTTTCTCCAGATAACAGAGGTATATCCTCAGGGATGGTTGCAACTGTGAGAAATGTTGCACAAACAGCCAGCATGGGCATATTTTTTACCATTGTAATTCTGGCACTCTCTGCCAATCTTCCACACTACTTCAACATAGCCCTCGCATCTGCTCACGCATCGAGTCTTTCCGCAGCACTGGATTCCACACCCCCTACAGCTGCCATTTTCTCAGCGTTTCTAGGCTACAACCCCATGGGAACAATAATTGCTAGCCTGCCAACGAACCTTACTTCAACGCTCTCAAGTTCAACCATAGCAACTCTTGAAAGCCTTACATGGTTCCCCAATGCCCTTGCTCCAGCAATGATGCATGCGTTGAGAGACTCGTTCTATGTTGGAGCAGTACTTTCAGTCGTTGCAGCCGCCCTTTCACTTCTCAGAGGAAAAAGATATTTCCATCCTGGAGGCAAAGATGCTGTAGAAAAATATGAAAGCTATGGAATACAAAGAGAAGATAATAATAAGAAGAATGAAATATATGGAAAGACAGTTACACAGGAGAAGGTGATGTCGAATGACAGAAAGTATTGAACCCATTGAAGTTTGGAGGGCGTTCGTTGAAACCTGGAAGGTTTGGAAGAGAGGAGTGGATAGAAACCTTGAAAGGATGGGACTAAACAGTACAGAATATTCAATATTAAGGCACCTAAAAGAGGAGGGGAAGATGCCAATGGTTCAGATGGCCAATCTCATAATGGTAACTCAGGGATGGATTACTGGACTTATAGACTCTATGGAGGAAAGACATCTTGTAAGACGAGAAAGAATTCCCACAGACAGGCGTGTGATAGAATTGAATATTACAGACGAGGGTGTGAATCTGTACAACAAAGCCAGAGAAGTTCACATTTCGTACATACAAAAGACATTGGCCTGCATGAATCCAGAAACACTAAAAAATACATTATCAGCGATCAAAGATCTAAGAAAAAACATAGACGAATATAAGGAACAAAATGAGGAATTAGAGCAAAAATAACTGTGCCAAATAGATTTGTTTATAAATACCCTATGAGGACTAAACTTATTATTTAATTTGTTCTGCGAATCGTTTTGACATTGATTTGGATCACAGAAAGTGGCAATGCTTTGCTCAATTACATCGGGATCATACTCAAATGAGTCAGGTTCGGGTTATCGCATAATAATATTGCCTTGGCGTGTAAGATAAAGGTAGAAAACTCAACCGGTTATGTGCTTAAAGAATCAGTTCCAATCCAAGGAGAGATGCCCAAGATTCTGGAATCTGAGGGCCCACAACCAAGAGCCCTACTCATACCATCGTGGTTTGGGAGTTCTAATCTATCACACGTTGTTATAATCGCTTTCTATGAACTTTATTACAATGTGGAACAACCATTCCATAAATTGATGCCTCCATTGTAATAGAAGCAACTCAATAATGCAAGGCTTTCTTGTTAATCAAAGATGAAACACTACGTTATAGTTCTGGTACATAATATAAAGTGCAACAACGATAACAATTATGGCAAAGACCTGCGTAAGTCTTCTTTTCGGCACTTTTCCGGCCAGTCTTGCACCAAACCATCCTCCAAATATTCCTCCTATGATGAATAATGCTGAGATCAGAATGTCTATATCACCACTTATGGCATATCTGGCAGCAGTTATAACTCCGAATGTGCCTACTGCCATCAATGATGTTCCCACAGCCTGAAGGATATTCAGACCACCACCAAATAGAAGACCGGGCACTATGAGAAAACCACCGCCAATTCCAAAATAACCCGAAGCGAATCCTACGATGAGACCCGTTAGAATAAGAATATAGAGCGACCTCGAAGATTTGACTATTTTTCTCTCTACCTGAGAGAGATCAATACATTTCCTCTTCAGCATGTAAAGTGCTATGCCAATCATTAAGAAACTGAAAAAGAAGAGGAGATCATTACCCGGCGTCAGAATACCCAACTCGGAACCTATAAGAACACCAGCGATTCCCGGTATTGTGAACTCTAACCCCACCTTATAATTAACATGTTTCTTCAGTGTGTGCGGTATGAGGTTAAGGTATGCATTGACCCCGACGGCAAGTGCAGTTGTTCCAATTACAATATGCGGATGATCAAACCCCACAAAATATATGAGCAGCGGAATGGCCAGTATTGAGCCCCCTCCTCCAATAAGCCCCAGTGAAAACCCCACTAGAATGCCAGAAATTATTGAAAGAATGATCTGAACGTCACTTATCGTAACATCATTGACCTAGAAGGTTATTACCGAATAACCATCTTGAATTCTGGCATCAGCTTCAACTGCACCATAAACTGTTTCAAGCCCTGGAAATATGTCATCGCCAGACAGACCTTCGCCCTCCAAACTTACCTTGCATATCTTAACTGGAATTGATAGTTTTTTCAGCGTTTCTACCAGATCCATGAACTGCGGAGAGCTTTTCTGTTTTTTATTTGCAGCCTGTACTCCTCTGCCCAGAAACATGAATTCAATGGTAGATTTAGCATTTTTTACAGCATTAGCAGCAAAGTTGAATGCCACCATTTCAGTGTTTATATTTTCCTTACCGGTTATGAGTATAACAAGAATTTTTGCCATATTAATCATTCTTCTTTTTATACTTTAGTTTAGCTGTTTCCAATATTTAAGCCATGCCTTAAAAAAATCCTTTGAGAATCTCATTAATATTATA
>JAJZAR010000090.1 GCA_021799315.1 Thermoplasmata archaeon
TTCACTTGTCTTTTCAGTGTTTCGACTACCTGTTCATAATCGGTTTCCTTTCCAAATGATTTTTTAATACTCTCTTTTATTTTTCTATTTCCGGATAAGGCCATGAGTAATTCAAGCCGGTGCGTAAGTCTTCATAAATGGCCTTTGCCAGGTAGCGGAGGGCACACCAGGGCAGAATATAAGGCTTAATATGCCAATCTACGAAGCTAAAATAACCCGATATCATATATTTGAATAGGTCCGCTTTACCATAGGAAAGTTCGTCCGGTTCATTATCAGGATGCCCTCTATTTGCAGCACACTTAGTCGCAGTTAACCTCTCGCTTCAAGCACCACTCTACGAAACTCAGAAAATTCATGTCGCCGTTTGGGACCCACTGAGACTGGACCCAAATGAAACAATCCCGGCTCTTTCTAAGGAACTCAGCGAAGCATACAAAAAGCCAAATCTTGATTTATGGTATGATGATAGCTCGCCTCAAAAGCGTTACATCAAAAAAGGGGACTAGTACTTAACAAAGAAGGTAAAGGAGAAGTTAAGCTTTCTGAGTACGATGTCGTGACAATGAATCCTCCTTTTACTAGACATGAAAGGCTTCCTAAAAAATATAAGGCCATCTTAGAAAAGAAGTTTTACAGCTATAGAAATTATCTGGATGGTAGATTGGGTCTTCACGGGTATTTTATTCTTCAAGCCGACAGATTTCTAAAAGAAAATGGGAAAATCGCTTTTGTGTTACCTGCCACTACCTCAAGGTTACAGAGTTTTGAAGGTATCAAGAGGCTACTCAATAATAGATATTGGATTAAGTTTATAGTCATAAATGGTGGAAGGTCGGCTTTTTCAGAGAGCACTAGTTTTAGGGAGATTTTGCTTGTTGCCAAAAAGGGTAAAAGGGAGGGCAAAACTACAATAGTAAGACTTGAAAAACTTCCTACAGATAATGAAAACGCGAGGGAACTAAGCGATTTGATACTCTCCAAAGGTGGGGATAATAACCTTACCTTTTGGGAAGTGGATCAAGAAGTAGCATTGGAAAGAATCAATTCTTTCCTTGGGGGAGAATCACAAATTGTAGAGAAATTCAATTTCATAGCAATGAAGGCTCAAGATAAATTGATAAAATTTTCAGATTTTCTCAGGAAGAATGATCTAAAGACTCTAAGAGGATTCGAAATGTTAAAAAAAGGGAAATCTGTTGCCACTAAACTCTTTATCGTTAATGATTTGGGACGAGCTTCTAAACAAAAAGATGAATGGTATCTGGTGGGAGAACTGGAGGATGAAATTGAAGTAAAAAATCGTTTCAATAATCAATCCCTCATGGTACCTAAATCATCTTTGAAACCATCTCTAAGGCGACTTTCCGGAGTTGGAAAGTTAGATATAACCGGAGAAACAGATTGGATTCTTTATCACGGATTCCCTGAATTTCAGACTTTTACAGACCAAATAGGAATATCTGATCTCTTGGCAATGGAGAAGGACTTGGTACCAAGGGAAACAAATTTCGTTTTTGCGAGAAGATTCAATATAACTGCTCCGGGCACTATGTCTATAGCTTATTTTTCGTCTGTGAAGTTTGCACCTTCCAAATTATTTTGGCTAGTGACTGGGCTGCATAATGTGGACGCTAAGATTCTTACCCTTTTTGGAATAGCACTTTCAATATCTTGCAAGTACTTTTGAACAAGACTGAAACAGAGGGAGGGTTCATTGAAGTGTCCGACTATAGATTTGGAGATTTCTTAACAATTAACCTTGACAACGTTTCATCTAACGAAAGGGAGGAACTCGAAAGGGTTTTTGATTCTGTGGCTTCTGTTGAGTTGCATTCCATCTTGGAGCGATATAGGCTGAATAATGAAGTCCAAATTAAAATAGACTTGGCAATAAGTAAGGTTCTAAATCTGGGCCTTGAAACTGCTGAGATTATCGACCTTCAATCTATAGTATATAACGAACTCTTAAGATTACGCAAAGTAATGGCGTAATCCATTTCTACCAGATAAATTGAGCAGAGTCACTTATAATCAACAGATAATGAAATGACAGACAAAGGCACGAATCTACAAAAGCTATGGTATTTCAGGCATTATTTCTTAAGCGCTACAAATTTAATCTTTTTTCTGTTTTCAAAAAACGTTACGTCATTTTCTTTGAATATCGTATCCCTTCCCATTATGACATAAGGAATCATATCAATTTTCTTTGGAACCAATATTAATCTATGGTAGAGTTTTAAGAATGTAGAGTTTCCCCTTCCAATCATTATTTCGTCAATGTCACATATGGAAGTTGCGAACTCTCCCCCTGCCCCGACTGCTTTAGATTCTCCATCTTCTGTAAGTTGTAAGGTGTTCGCCAATTCTATTGGGATAAACGTGTCCGTAGAGCCAGAATCTACTAAACCTGGAGTTTTCAAGGCCACTCCGTTGTGCACCAGTATGACGTTAACCATTGGAAGACGCACAATTCTGAGTTTACCATCCTCTACGTACTTGTAGTTTAAATAATTACAAGTGAAGGTAGGATTAGCTTTGGCCGCCATGGTACACTACAACACCATTACTTGATCCACTGGTACCTTCATTATAAGTGGGACACTATTAGGGTGGAGCGCTTTCGCTTTGTTATATACTTCAGATGCCGTTTTACCTTCGGCAACGATTTCTTCACCAACTACTGCAATCCACTTTTCAATATATTTCCCCAACTCATTTTCCATTGTTAAAATATAGTTGAATTCATTGGAGTTCTCGTCCTTTCGGTTGACTCTATTCTTAGGCATATATTTTAAACCTCTTTAACCAAAGTATACTTACGGCAACACACTGATGTCGCCATTATTAATCAAACATTGTGGTACGATCTAGTTATTATGTTTTCAAATCTATAAATATTAGAGTAGCTATTAAATATTTTCATTGAAATTTCATTCTATTTCATTCAATTCTCTTGATAATTATTTCGTTTTTCTTCATACAGAACCCTAAAATTTAACCTTCCCCTATTGACAATAATTCTGCAACCTCTTTAGGCAATGTTATTCTAAGAGATGATCCATGCCTTGAGGTTTTCGTTATATCGATAAGTTTCCCCTCACTACTCGTAGTAAAGCAAAATAGATTCAAAACCTTAACTCCGCAATCTTTTAGGGAATATATTAGTTCCCAGCAACCTGTCTATCTTTTCAACGCTTGAGGGTATCTCGCTCAGGGATTCCTTCTTCTCCCCGACTATCTTGTACACCTTAGAGAATTTCAGCAGTACATCCTTCACCGACAGCTTACTGGTGAGATCGGCGGCCCTGATCAGCACAAATATGCTGTAGTACATGTAAAGGGAAAGGAAAGAGACGAAGAAGTATCCTCTCAATGAATCATCATCACCCAGGTATGATTTGTCATTCTCAAGCTCATTCTTCATGGCATCGAATGCCTGCTCTATCTCCTCTCTCTGCTTGTAGAGATTGTATATGGTCTGGGGATCATCCTTCAGGTTGGAAAGGATGGATATCTTCCCGAACTTCATGTATTCAGACTGGAATTCATTCTGTTTTCTCCTGCCTTCTGCGATCATCCTTATGAATGTGGATGATTCCTCTGCCATGAGCATCTGGTCCTGGAACATGTATATCCTGAAACCATTCCTGTTGATGAAGCCGGATCTTATTCCCCTATCCCTGTAAACAAAGCTTGATCTCAGATCCATGCTGTAATCGATCATGTCCTGGTTCCTGCGGAGGGGCATTACAAATTTCATATCGGATCGCATGATCTCCGCCAGATCCTGCGACGAGAACCCTGTGTCAAGGACAAGAATGCCGTCGAAATGTATCTCATCAAGCACATTTCTCAGAGACTTTACATCCCGCACGGATCCCTCCAGCGGCCTGAGGAAAACCGGCCTGTACTGATCCAGATCGAAGGCAAGTGCCATGTTCACCTGCGGCAGGTATATGTGATCCGCGTTGTGCCCCTTCGCGGCAACGTTCAGGTTCTCCGACCTGGAGAATATGCTTGAAAGATCAAATGCGAGCTTCCTTGATTCCGTAATGAGAGACTGGAACAGATCCATCTGTGCGCCAATGTCTGATCCAGTATCTCTGAGGATATCCGTCAGCGCGTTTGATGATAGATGAGCTTGGATCTCCCTTGAAACATAGAGTTTCTCCCACCGATCCTTCACAGATTTCAGGGGAACAGGGTCCATTAACCGCACCACTGAAAGTGCATAGAGACCTGACCACCTGTCCGGGAAATATTTCTGAAGCCTTGCAATCAGATCACCGGACAGTGAGTAAACCAGAGTTGAATTGCCATATTCGTATATGGACCTGGTCTCCCTTCCCTTCTCTGTTATTCCATCCTTCGTTATCCGGCCAATGTAATCAGACACCTTGACTGCTTTCCTGGTGACGCGATCATATCTCGATGTCGAACGGTAGAGGTAGTAATTCCCATTGAGGAGCTTTGCCTCCAGGGGAATATTTCTCTTTTTTCTCTCTTCCTCGACAATCTTCTTTACCCAGTCTTCCAATAATCCCTATAGGGATTATAAATTAATAAGTCTTTGTGTCACGGAATGACGGAAATGTGGAAGGATCATGCAATCACAGAATTCTATTCCCTAAAACTTGCGATGTTAAGGTTCAAAAATTTAAATTATGGCATGTTACAAATAGAACGAATGATAAAAATTGCTAAGGCCATGGAGCGTTGGTGCCATTCTTGTAAGGACTAATCTCCCATGCGTGCGTATGTTATACATTATGCCAATATTGGGAAAATTTTCCTCAGTATTTCACAAACAAATGCCGTAATGGTGTTTATACATTAAATGCCGTAAACCGTTTTGATTTATTTTCCTTACACGTGCACGTAATACATTATGCAAGTATAGGGGAAATTTTCCACACCATTCCACATAAAAACGGTGTAGCACCATTTTGTGCCAAAACGGTGTAAAGAGCTTGAAGTTATTTCTCCCCGTGTGCGCATATTACTGCTCTTTGGAATGATTAATGCCTATAATGACTAATATTCTATAATAATGTTTATATCCAATTTGCGTCGACAGTTATTATGTCTGCCGGGAAGTCCAGACACGGATCCAGTGATAAATCGGAGATTCGTGAATGGAAAATGGAACAGGGTTTTGAAATGCTGAAGAAAGGCATGAAGAAGTCCGTTATATCAAAAAGACTCGGGGTGAACCGAAAGACAGTATACAACTGGTCAGTCAAACTGGAACAGAGTGGAGACTGGCATGACAGGAAACAGGCAGGTTCTAAGAGCAAGTTGACAAAGGATCAGAAAGAGAAGCTTAAGAAAATAATAGACTGCGGTCCAAGGTCATACGGCTATGATACTGATCTGTGGACACTGAAGAGAATATCTGAAGTCATATCAAGGGAATTCAATGTGAGTTACAACACGACACACGTCTGGAGAGTGCTGAAGAACCTGGGTTATTCAGCACAGATCCCGGTTGCGGTTGCCATGGAGAAGATCCCGGATACGTGAAGGAATGGCTTGAAAAGAACTATCCGGAATGTGTGAAGGAGGCGAAGGAGAAGAATGCGACCATTCTGTTCCGGGATGAATCGGGAGTGCAGAGCAGGCCCAACGTGAGGAGGACATGGTCTCCCAGGGGCAGGAGACCGGCCATAAGGGTGAGGGAGAAGAGGGATAAGATATCCATATCCTCTGCAGTATCTGCGGATGGCGACCTGTATTTCGCCATA
>JAJZAR010000091.1 GCA_021799315.1 Thermoplasmata archaeon
TTCCATATAACAGACAAATGTATGACAACATCTTAACCTTATGGAAATATTAATTTAATCTGGATTGAACGATACAATTAACGCAAAACTCTAGTTAGCTATAGTCATTATGTATACTCACATACTTTTAGATTTTAATATCTTTTGGTAGGCTTCGGCTCAAATTAACCCCAACTTTTAGCCATCTCTCTTTGAGCCTTCGCCAATTACTATGTGCCCTCAACTCACCTGCACGCCGAGCACAAAATCCATGCTTCGACTCCAATCAAAATTCACCCCATCTTGCTCTCGCAAGACTTACGATTCGCTTCGGGCACATTATTCTCTCCTGCGAAGTGCATTTTCAGGGAAGAATGGCGAAGAGTCGAAAGGAAAGGACTATATACGTATAATTGTATATTATTTCAAATGACCATTCATTCCATCGGGAAGACCAGGGAATCGCTAAACTGGTCATCTGAGAATTACAAGGAAGCGATCAGAGAATACCTCGACACAGAGGGGTACTCTCAAATTTCCGACTCATTCATCGAAGGAGACCTGGCAGACATGGTCTTCATAAATCCTTCTCTTGCTGTAGGCGAAAAGACCCTAGTTGAATCAAAGGCCACCACGATTGGTTCCTCGGATGAGAAACTCACCCTAGAGGTCGTAAAATATCTTGTTGAGTGGCTTAAACTTGATCCACAAGAAAGATTCAAATTCTTCATTTTTGCCAAGGGCATAACCAAAAAAGGGGAGTTCAAGAAATACTACGGTTCTAACTGTAGTAAAAAATCTGTTCAAGGTCTAATAGACAGAGTCCAGGGAAAACTTGACAAAAATGGTCAAGAGATCATCGAAACAGCAGACCTCGAGGAAATCTTCAGCTTCTTTAGAAAAATCGAGATTTGGGAAGGAACCTATGAAGTCCTTAAGGCTGCAGCGGCAAGCAAGAAAAAGTACAGCAAACTATCTCTTGAAGGATACGCTAACAATCTGATCACAGAAGTTACCAGAAGGTCGCAACCGATACAGAAGAAAACTACACTTGTATCAAATTTGGTAGAATTTACACCACCCAAAGTGTATTACGGACTAAAGGTAAAATACACAGATTCCAAGAGCATCTACAAACACTACAATGATATGGGGAAACATGTCCCTCCGTTCCTCATAGGGAGAAACGATCTCGTTTACACGTTCCACGATTTAAAATTTGAAAATCCTTTTGCAGACATAGCAGAGGGAGACCCGATCGAGATCGAACTTGATGAGGGGAAAAATGACCAATACATCGTATGGCTCATAAATCAGCATCTCCGAAGGCTTTTCTTTCTAAAAGGGATTAGAAGGACTCCTGACTCAAACATCTTCTTCTTTGAACCTTTGAGAGATGAATCTGGAAAACTGGAAACGCGTGTGTGCATAAATCAGCATGGAAAGGAAAAGGAAGTAACCATACCATATTACATAGGAGAAGAAGATCAGGAAAAAACCTTGAATTTCGTATTTCACCACGCAGTCGAGGCTACAGCGAAGAAGTATTGGGATCGCTGGTTCATTGAATTGTGGCCAAGGAAGGAATACAGTCCAGACGGCATTCACCTGTTCGTTGGTGATACAAAATCAGCAGTAGATAATAAGTTCCGTAATCCGTTATTTAACAGGTCCTCAAACAGGCTATCCAGTATTAGATTCTGGCGTTATTATTTGTTGGAATCAGAATTCGATGGAACAGAAAGCGAGAAATGGCTTCGAAATTTTAGATTCGGCAATTTCTGGGAAACTATCTTTGGATGGAAACCGGTAACTAACCCGTCCAATCAGGCCCTATTGGAAGAATATGGGGATGAGGATGAATAGCACGTTAATTAAAGAACCCGACCTCTTTTTCGGCAGTAATAAGGCATCAATTGACCCAAGAATTGGACTCATCAACTTTGGGCCATATGGCAGATTAGCAAGAGGCAAAGAAGAGAGTCTTGTCATCAAAGCAGGGATAATAGGCACCAGAAACGCAAAGCAACTTCTGGAATCCTGGACCGAAAAGCTTGAGGTAAGAATAAGCGGCAAGGAGGATTTAAGTTCAAACAGAAGAGAGGTAGATTTCCCAGGAATAAGCTTAGAAAGCCCTCTTAGGTTCAAAATAGAGTTCGATGATTCTGGTATTCAGTCAATAGATGAAAAAGACATCAATGCCCTCGAAGCCCTACCAAGAAAAGACAGAGTGATAAGGCTGAAGGAAATCTATGACCAAAAACTTTCCGACATGTCCACTGTAACCGACCCCAACCCCGATATAGTCTATCTCCCTATTTCTCCAAGAACTCTTGAGTTGTGCAAGGATCCTTATTCCAAAACAGACAAGATCCTCTACCAACGGAAGACGGACAAATTGGAGGAAGACATTCCCCTATTCAATTTCCATCATTCCATGAAAGTTTCCGCATACAAACAAGGGAATCTGGTCTCTCAGATTGTGAAACCATCTACACTTGGGGATGGCAATACCGGTCGGGACTTGGCCACAATCGCGTGGAATTTCGCAGTTGCATCGTATTACAAAGCAACAGGAATACCTTGGAAACTATCTCAATTAGATGATGAGACTTGCTATGTCGGTCTCTCTTTCTATAGAGAGATAAAAGATGGTCAGTCGAACCTACGGTGCAGTATGGCCCATGTATATTTGAGAACTGGAGAAAGCCAGGTCATTAGAGGCAGACCATTTAAGTGGGATAGTGCAAACAAAAGAAGGCCATATCTGACCAGTCCGGAATTAGCGAGCGAGATAATCACTGATGTGTTATCTCTATATAGGAGACAGCGCAATAATCAAGATCCAAAACGCGTCGTAATCCATAAATCCTCACCATTTCGGAATGAAGAGACTGAAGGCTTTAATCAAGCATTGGCTAACATTGAAACGGTAGACTATGTCCATATCAATGAACACTCTGGAATCAGACTATTCCCAAAAGGGGAAGCATATCCTCCAATAAGAGGAACATTCGTTTATTCTGGGGATCAATCAATACTCTATACGACCGGATATGTCCCGTTACTTGACACATATAATGGAAGTTCAATTCCATCCCCTTTGTTTCTGACAGCATATAGAATGGGTTCTTCACCCGAACAGATTGGGAAAGACATAATGGCACTCACAAAACTTGACTGGAACAATGCAGATTTCAATACAAGGGTGCCTGTTACTATATCAGTGGCAAGGAAAGTGGGAGAGATACTTTCAGAGTCGAGTCTTCAAGACGTCGATGATTTCCCAACGAGTTATAGATACTATATGTAATTCAATGTCCGCCAAGAGCACTTTCTGCACACAAAGTTGCAGCAGTGGAACAAGTATCCGGCAATAGTCCCCATAATGAATAAGTTTAATTTGATCCTAGGTTAATACCTATGAAGAAGAGGCAGTGGTGATAAGTAATGAAGATCCGTTCAGTTTTAGTACACAATTTCAGATCTATTAAGGAGACAAAAATTGATTTGGAGAATTATTCTCTGCTTGTTGGCGAAAATAATGCAGGGAAAACAAATGTCATTACTGCTCTGAGAATCTTCTATGAAGATAATGGTATCAAATTCGAGGAAAACAGAGATTTCCCGAAATTTCCAACTGACGATGAAAGCTGGGTCGAAATCGAATTTTTGACAACGGCAGAAGAACAGTCAACCCTGAAAGAAGGTTATAAATCAAAAGATAATGTTCTGAGAGTCAGACGTTATCTTAAATCAGATCAACGTTTGAAAAGCGGACAAAGTAACATCTATGGATACGAAAACGGCGCTTTGTCTTCTAACTTATTCTATGGCGCAAAAAAAATCTCGCAAGCTAAACTTGGGAAAGTCATATATATTCCAGATGTAAGCACGACAAATGAGGCATTAAAACTCTCAGGACCTTCCCCATTTAGAGACATGGTTAATTTTGTATTCAAAAAGGTTGTGTCTAATAGTCCTACCTTTCAGTCATTGAACGTCATAATCGACAAGTTTAACAGCGACTTCATGGCGGAATCTTCTGAAGACGGCATCTCATTGAATGCTTTAAAAGATGAGATAAACAAAAACTTAGGCACCTGGGGTGTCGATTTTGGAATGAGAGTAAATCAGTTGCAACCGCAAGAAGTCGTTAAGTCATTATTTTCTTACTATCTGGTTGATAAAGTCCTAAGCAAAGACGTTGACATAAATTCACTCGGCCAAGGACTACAAAGACACTTGATTTATACTCTGATAAAGTTATCTTCAGAATACGTTGAGAAAGAGGAAGGAGCAAAGGTTAATTTCTCGCCTGACTTCACTCTTTTGTTGTTCGAAGAGCCCGAAGCATTTTTACACCCTTCTCAACAAGTACAGCTAAATATAAGCCTCAACAAACTGTCTAGTGGGATGGGGCAACAAGTCCTCATATCGACCCATTCTCCAATTTTTGTTAGTAGGAATATAGACGATCTTAAATCGCTCTTAAGCGTCAAGAAACAAGATGCTATGACTACCATATTTCAACTAAGATCTGATGATGTTGCAAAACTACTCGATGATAATTTCAGCCTTTTCAAAGCGTTTTCTGAAATTCTGACAGAACCAAATTCTAAACCTTCTTTGAAAAGCAAAATAGAGGGACGCAAGTTAGGACAACGAAAACCTGACGTTGAAAAGAAGTTGGAAGAGGAGGCTCTAAAGTACTTCATGTGGTTGGATGCCGAAAGGGCAGCATCTTTCTTTGCAAAACATGTAATCATTTGCGAAGGTGCGACAGAGAAAGTGGCATTTGACTATCTAATGAGTAACTCGTTGAACGATTTTGTAGATAGGCACATATACGTATTGGATACGATGGGGAAATTTAATCTTCACAGATACATGAATCTTTTCGGGATGCTCGGAATCACACATTCAGTCCTGTACGACCGAGATAATGACGAAGATGTGCATAAAGTAGTAAATGATTTCATAGTGTCGAAGAAGAATGGTTACACAAAGACTATTCTTACTTTCGACTCAGATTTTGAAAACTTCTTAGGAATTGAGCAAGTATCTCGGAAGGATTTGAAGCCATTGAACGTACTTACAAAGTTGAAAGGCTCTGAAGTATCATCAGAAAAACTCAACGAACTACTTAGTATGTTTGATGAATTATGCAAGCATTAATTCCTAATTGTGATCGAAGATTATTGTTAATAGAGATCAAAATAAGGTTTTTGTATTACCCTAAAACTTTAATCAAATTCTGACTGGTCCATTTTAACTGTAATTGGCTTTCGTGATTATAGAAATGTGATATTAAAAGGGCTGGTTACTTGTAGATGCTCCTTCTATGACCCTGTTATTTAATGGCAATTATCCCACTATTTTCTTCAATGTCCGCAATTACTCTGTAGTCACCGACTCTCAGTTTGTACTCAGTCCTACCGACTAGCCTCACAACGAACCTGTGCGGATCGCTTCTTGTGCTTTCAATTTTCAAAATAATTCTATTAGCTATAGGAATATTCAGACCTCAAAGCTGGAAAAGAGATTCCTCGGAATATACAACTTCAAAGTCTGTCACTGGATTCACAATTATTTTTTTACTTCGTCTGTGGTGTAGATCTTTTTCTCTTTGACATCCAGGAAGCTTCCAAGAAGAGATGCGCTAAAATCCTCGCTGTAGACTCCTTCTTCATCTCCTTCTGGAATAAGTGACATAAGCGCATTTAACAACTCATCGTATGTCATTCTCTTGTGTGCTCTTA
>JAJZAR010000092.1 GCA_021799315.1 Thermoplasmata archaeon
ATTAATTGCATACTTGTAAGTATACTACTTCTAAGTATATATTTATTGTGTGGTTGAGACAGATATGTGAATCAAAGATATTGTAAGGATATTGCTGTAAAATTGAAAGAAGCCGACATAATTACTTTGAATAAAGCACACCATTCTCATGTTAAAGCGAATTGTCATAGTAATGCTGAAATCTGTGTTCGAAAAGAAATGTAAAACCTGCATTGACTACACATAAGGCATTATAAAGGTGGAAATCAGAGGTGTTAAGAGATGTTAAATTTCACATGACAATCTCATGTTATGGATAAATACGAGAGTTATGGTTTTAGACCGACTTTTATGTTCCGGGAAATAATGGAAGAGCCAGAAACTATTACCAATACTGTCAATTCCATTATTTCTGATGTATTAAAGGTTGTTAACTTGATAAAAAAAAGGTAAATTACATACGTTGTGGGAAGCGGGACCAACTACCATGCTGCAATATCCGTGCAAATCGGAATGCTGAAGGCAGGATTGCCAGCAATAGCCGTTATATCTTCAGAATTCTTTTTTACATGGTTCAAACTGATATGTTGCATTAAGGGTGGGTAAAGTGATCTAGTGTCAGCTCCTCCTATTGATTCCTAAATGTCGGTTTTTAGTTGCTCAGGATACTCGATTGAAGAACCTCTAATCGATCAATTCAAAAATGACACAAACCAGTTCAGAAGGCTAAGTAGATACTTTCTCGAACTGTTTTAAATAAATACGAATTAAATCGGAATGAACTAAATGATGATCCTTTAGACCTTTTTCGCATGATCGCACTAGGTCTTCATCGCTTAGGTCATCTCTGCAAATTTCACCCAAGAATGCCCTTATCTCTGAAACAAGACTAGTGACCTTGCTGGTGGTAAGCACCTTAATGTTTCGTGTAGCCAACTTGGATTCAGCCTTGTCATTCATATGAACTGAAACCGGAATCCCCTCTAAACCAGGGTATTTCTCTTTAAACCACTCGAATGACGTCAACAACTGTCCCAAATCTCTCTTTACAAATTTATTCTCTGGTTTCTTCATACTTTTGACCTCAATGACTATGGCACTGTTTTCAGGCATAATCCACAAGACATCAGGGCCTTCTTGGCGTTCTTTTTCAGGCCGTTCTGCTTTTAACCCAATAAAGTGAGCCAGATTCATTAGCGACTCCTCATAATTGTTAGAAGTTGATACCTCATTCAAGCGCAGGGCCGTCTCTTCGAATTCGTCAAAAAAACCTCTCCTAAACCTGTATTGCATTAGAGTTTCAACGAGAGCTCTTGTCTGTTCGTACTTTGAAGAGACTTGATAGTAAGGCGGCGCTCTGTTTGGCCGCAAGAGACGTCGATTCAACCCAAAAGCATCCCTTTGATAACTTTCACTATCGCTTAATCGCCCCCAGAAAAATGAAAAACGAGCCTGAAGTTCCTTCGCAATTCCCCTAAGGTTTTTTTCAGATTCGGTATCGATTGAGTTTAACTTTGCCACAGCACGATCATATTGACCGTCGTCAGCAAAATTGAATGCTTTTCTCATTATGCCAACTGCCTCAAGCTTTTCGACTTCTGCCTGAGGTAAAGCGGTTAATTTGGCCAATTCTTGAGCGTGGTATTCAACCCAGTCTTGGTCTCTGTTGAGGCACTGACTTATAGTCGCCTTTAAGCTTTCCACGGTCGCAATATCCTTTGTGGTATCGAAGGCAATCCTTATTTGCGATCTTGTTCCCATAGTCATTGCATCATAACTTTTTGAGATCCAAGCTGAAAGAGACTTGCCAGTCAAAAGTACAACAGAATAGTCTCCTCTACCCCTACTAGATCTTCCCATACCTTGCTCAATTCTCACTCCAACCAGATTGCTCAGAAAAGTGCTCCCAGTCATAACCTCTGCTTGATACTTCTCATACTCACCTGCCTGTGTTGGTATCCCATCGATAATCAGGATTCTGCAAGAATCTCCCGTTAAGTCAATACCGTCGTATCGGTTGGCGAAGACATAAGGTCCATCGCTTTTTCTTCCTATTAATGAATCCACGAACTCATCAACTCTTGAAGGTGAATCTGCATAAACCGCACCAATATCTTGCCATTGCTTAGCGGAGTTCGCTGAAGGAACAAGTATAACAATTCCAAACCCTTTCCCACTAAAATCCTTTATGACATTCCTGACTGCCCCATCTGGATCAGCCAATTTGGTTATTCTTGGGATAATAATCATCCGCTCGCCTATTCCTGCTAGAGTTTTTGCAGTAATTGGATTCTTGACGCTTTCCACACTTGCATCAAAATTCTCTATTATCGGAGAGTCATCATTGAGTGTTGCCGACATATAGACACGTCTTGGGCAATCTGCGAAGGTTGGTATCATGCGTACTGGCGGATATATTGGAGTAATCGTAATACCATTCTTGCCGATCAAAGCGTGGCTTTCGCGAAGTCTGTCTCTAACCAGTGACCAGGCAAAAGAAAAAGACTCCTTCATGCTTTCTATTATTGCCCTCGCCTCTGGGAATCTTACGCTCCATGACCAGTAAGGAATCTCCAATATGCCATCATCATCGCCGATCGAAATATCATTAAGAGTTTCCAATTTTCCCATTACTCGAAAATCGTTCGAAAAAAGATCGATGATATCTTTGTAGGCACTCTCGTTTTGTCGTTTTTGAATCTTAAGTGAAAAACTCTCTCGTATAATTGGAAAACTAGAATGAGCGTCATCCACTACGATTCCTCCAACATTAACAATTTCCCTACTACCGTTCAAAACTCCAAATCTGCTTTTAGCGTTGAAAAGGGCTTTGTAAGTTCCAACCAGAATTTTCTTGCCCCGAACGAATTCGTCTGGAATGGAATCAAGTCCATCTTCTCTAAATGCTATTGCTGGCACACCATAGCTAATAGCTTTCTCAATTGCTTGCTTTTCTAGTTGAAGATTGGGAACTAGATATAACACGCCTTTCTTGGTTTCATTCATTGTGGACATGGCAATCAGCATTCCAACCAGTGTTTTCCCTCCTCCAGTATGTAATTTTATGACTAAATCCTTATTCTCTTTTCTTTCAAACCATTCGTTGAGAACGTCTCTTTGGCTTTGATACAAATCATTTATTTTCCCCTTAACTGGTAGTCTGTTGAATATCTCAATTGGATCAATTGGGCGTTCTTCTTCACTCTTCTTAAGGAACTTTTTGTAATCAACCACACTGTTGTAAAACCTTCCCAGAATATTACTCTTTCTAAGATTCGGACTCTATACATAAACCATAATTTTCTTATTTTATGAGCGAGGGTTAGTTATTATATATACAGAGTGCCTTACAAAGCAAGAGGAGTTGAACTATATGGAAAATGACTCGAATGGTATGAAACCATGTACAATCTGTGGAAAGATATATTATCTCGATGAACTAAATTGTTGCTCATCGGAGTGCGACGAGGAAGTGTACAGAAGATTTGCTGCCGAGGGACACACGCATGGACCCGACGAACCGCCGTTTAATGAAAAAGGGGAAACAGATTATGATGCTTGCCCAAAGTGCAATGAGAGAAGGAAAGGGGTAAAATAATAAGGAAACGTTAATCCTTCTTCTCATCGAAGAGAATTCCCAATAACTGATAAATTCTGAGTGAGCTTTTCGGCACAGATATTTATACCTAACCTGCACTCTAAATTGGAATAGTTTGCATAAAAGATTAAGTTACTATAATAATACTTCTTGTCTCTCAACTGGACTGGCCTATTCGGAGAACCGTCCGCTGCTATAGTTCTTAACGGCTTCAAACGCTCTGAGATACTCGCGTTGTCGCATTCGACCGTTATTCCATGTCGAGATAGAATTTCGACAACACTCTCCGGAATCCAGCATCGCAAATCGGGAAAACCCCCGCCCGATTTAAGTTGAAGATCATGAAAATTTCCACAGTCTATTTTCCAACCCCATTAGGTTATATAAGGAGTGAACAGACTTCTTTGTCTGACAGACCACAAAAGTCTATAGGAAAATATCAATTGCGAACTTTTTGAAAGCCTCTCTTATGAACTTCCGTTTTGTCCTCGAAATGCCGGATTTACTGAACTAGACCTCTGAAAGTTTCACAACTTTCTCAGACTCAAGACGTCCGCCAAGCTCGGTCAGAAATCTTGAATATAGTGATTCAGCAGAGTTTCATGAAAATTACTTGTTAACTATGGAACCTTTTATTTAGGGGAAGAAAGCCTCACTTCGTCTAAAAGTGAATATGCCGACAGAGTCGATTATTGAAGACATTACGGAATCTGCATATGGGAGATGATATTTTTCCGTGCAATAATACCACTCTCAATCGGTGCAAAATTATGGTTTTGTAATTCATGTCAACTCTCTGCCCAAGGCTATCCACAGACACGTATAAATTAGAGTTCATCGGTGTATTAGCGGAGAACATGACGAGAGGTAAAACTCTTTTTGGAACAGG
Organism: Thermoplasmata archaeon; assembly: GCA_021799315.1. Lineage (GTDB taxonomy): Archaea > Thermoplasmatota > Thermoplasmata > Thermoplasmatales > Thermoplasmataceae > Cuniculiplasma. The sequence continues at coordinate 4,467 of JAJZAR010000092.1, forward strand.
TCTCCGAAGCTTAACAAGATGTTCCAGACTTAGTCAAGTTAACATAACCAACTTCTTTATCTAAGCTGGGCTAGTCCATCTTCTTGAATTCCTCTAATCATCATTTTATGATTCTTTCCCTCTGCCGTCATGCACACTATTTCATAGCCGTTAGTTATCCTGTTGATGTGCCATGCTGTAGCACCACAAATTGGACACTTCATTGAAACCATTCCAAAATATAAATTCTTCAAAATATTTGAACATTTACCTTCATCCACCAAAAAAGTAACACTTCCCTTCTAGTCTAATGATCAAACGTCAAGTCAACAGAACTTCGGAAGACAAGGTGGGAATGCAGAGCATTATACCACTAACTGTGGTCTTTGTGATTGTTATTTTCAAATTGAGGCGTATAAAGATCATGGCTTTTCCGATTCTGTCGATATTAAAAGCCCCATGCGGTGAAAACCAGGGAGAAGTTGGGTCTGACAAGGAATTTCATCTTTCAAGATTATAAGAGAAGGAAGTCCGAAAAAAACAAAATAAGGGAATTAGGCACCCATTACCAATTTTGTATTTTCAGTTGCTAAAATCATTGATGTAGTGGCAGAAACTTTTGTTGCGGAAAACCTTAAGATAAGAGTGAAATCAGTGTTTTAAAGAGTTAGATTGATATTTTATTTTAAAAAGTGATTCGTTCACAATGTTTTCCTGTTTTGTACAGGTAGAGCGAATTTTAGACAAAGTGGCATTCCTTGTGCACGATACGTTTTATTCAATCTGTTTGGTTAACAATATGAGATTAAATGTTTCTGTCCCCTTTAATATCGGAAAAATATGTTTCAGATCTTACTCTCTTTTTCCTCTTCCCTGGATAATAACATATTCCGGCAAACTCCTTTCGGAGATTGCATATGTTCCCTCCCAGAGATCTGTTGTTGTGCAAGAATGATAAGGAAGCATTATGAATTTTTTTCCCAATCTTGTGGAGTTGTCTCCTGATCTCACAACCGTATGTTCCTCTGACATTCCAATAACCTCATATCGGTTTCCATCGCTATCCAGGACAGTTGGATAAACTCCCTGATCCAGTGACACTGACTTATAACCTGCATCAAGGACGAACCTCTCGCCGGATTTTTCGCTTGTGACGGTGGCAACCACTCCAATGGCTATTTCATCCATGGAGCAGAGACCCATATTCATGCAGTGTGTGTCATAATAGATATATGTACCAGGTTGGAGCTCACTTGCAATGTCCACATCAGACCAGAC
>JAJZAR010000093.1 GCA_021799315.1 Thermoplasmata archaeon
CCATAACAGCGGCGGAGAACAGGATGGGAAAATTCCTACTTGTGTACATAGGCGATTACACTCCACTGGAATGCCTGTCCATATACCGCAATCGGGATAGCATAGAGAAGGCATTCAGAACTCTGAAAACGGATCTGGACATATTCCCTCTGAGAAAGAGGAAAGAATCCACCATTCGTGGTAACATATTCGTGTTCTTCCTCTCCCTGATCATAAGAAATGCCCTTATGAGGGGAATGATCTCGTCGGGCCTGATGAAGAGGTATTCCCTGGAGAGGATGATCCTGGAACTTGAGAAACTCCATGTGATAGAAGACCAGAATGGAAATCTCGTGGAACTTGAAAGAACGAAGAAGCAGAAAGAAATCCTTGAAGCCCTGGATAAGATATCGTGGTGGTAAAACCCGGGGATTCAGGTAATAACAATGGCCGTAGATTCGCAGATTCTCTTTTTTAAAGTTAAAAGTAACATTAAAAGGATGATTTTTTCGATTCCAAATGAAAAATTACCATTATCTTCTATGGTCGCAGGGATTTTAATCGGCGGACTAATCCTTTACGTTTATGGTTGCAAATTTGCTTTCCTTGTCATTGCACTTACAGCAATTATTATCCCCATTATTTTCCTCTATACTGGAATAAAAAAGAAGGAAACAAATCCCATGGATCATGCAAATGGGCACAGGTTCTCGGGGTTATGGTGGTACAATTTCCTTTCTATAGTAATGCTTTCTGAAACTTCATACGGTCTCCTTTATCTTATGGCGTTAAAAAGAGCCCATAACTTGGAAATGCGGGTGGAAAATAACAATGAATTTGTGTTTTTCTGGCTCCTCCTTACAACTACAATAGCAGCTATAATGGTATTTAACATTTCCATTCTAAAAATTGGAGTTTATTCTTTCCCCATAACGGCATTATTTTGGGCCATAATAGGGAGCCATACTGGTAGATTTATTTCCACAAAAGTGAAATTAACATTAAATACATCATCCTTTGATCTTATATATTTTACCACACTTTTCATTCTTGGTATCGCTGGTGTGTATACTGTACTCATAAACCATACCGTATTTTTCAGCTAAGCTGGTTGTGGAAACTTGTAAACAAAAGTTTACGTATGCACTTATTACTGAGTTTTTTTATATTACCTTCGGTGAAAATGGCTGAGAAAAAATTGAGCTGTTGCGGTATAGAGTTCTCCAACAAAAAAGAACTCGATGCGCATATGGAAGAGCACCACAAATCTGGTCACAAACATATGTAGTGGTGCAATATTTATGGGGTTAATAAATGGATAGAGAAAGGAATGAAATATTGCAACGGATAGTTTCCCGTGAGAAAACCGATGTGTCTCTCATTAAGAAGGGAAACGATCCAATTTTTGTTCATTGTGCAATGGATGCTGTAATGTATAAATTAATCTGCCCAGGAGAATATAAAATAAAGACATCGCATTTGAAGGTACCCATATACCTTGATGCTGATTCAGATATACTCTTTTCATACGTTGGTGCCGATGACATAGAAAAGTTAACTGCACAGACATCAGAATCAGACCCATCTCCGGTATGTTCATATCTCAGGGTGTTTGAAGGAAAAGAGGATTTCGAAGACTGGAAAAAGAATCTTCCAAAAACCGACCGCGATAAGATTCAGTGTATCTCATCATCTGAGGCTTTTGAATATGCCAAGGCTTTTCTCGATAACATCGAAACAAAATAGACAATAATATCCCATTGTGAGTTTTAAATGAACAAATAATAGAAAATTATAGAAAGGGCGGAAAAATAATGCAAACTGTATTAATTGATAATACTATTAGCTTCCCGATGGAAAACATCATTGCTGTTGTGCTAACAGAAATATTGATGATAGCTTTCATTTCGTATCTTATATTCTTTTCCCTTAAAAGAAGGAAGAAATTCACTTACCGTGACTTTTCCATTGCTGTAATAGCATTGTCAATGATGGCCAGTATGCTTGATTCAATAACATATTACCTTGCATTTCCTGTAACTTTTCTCAATGCAGTCATAGCACTTAACATCTCTATGTTTGAGATGTCAGTAGCTGTAATTTATCTTCTCTGGCTTTCGTTTTCCAAAAAATTCATAGGATACAACAAGTCTGTATCAAACACCATAATATTTCTGATAGTTTTCAACGAAATTTCCATGGGTATTTTTCTTAGACTCATAGGATTTGGATTCTATCCGACCTCATCCAACTATTCCCTCCTTTCAAATGTCCTTTCGGTGATTAGCTCAAGTCTGAATTCATACCTTTTCATAATACCTATGGTAGTGGAAATGGCAGTGATCATTTCAATAACAGTTGAAAGTTCACTTAACAGACTTATTTCACTAAGTATAATGATACAGAGTATTTTCAGCCCTACCTTTCTGGGAAATGAGAGTTTTGTTTTACCTGGAATCATTCTTGGAACTGGAAGCATGGTTGATCTGAGCCCCTTAATTTTGGACAGATATTCCGTCTTCCAGTGAGACATTTTCCTTCAACCTCCTCTTTTTCTCAATCCTGTTCTTCAACACTTTTTCCTCCCTCCTTTTTCTGTCTTCCAGGAATTTATCCCTGAAGCCATCTTCCTCACGCAGTCTCCTTTCAAATTCATCCGGCGCAAGATAGTCGATGGATGAATGCGGCCCTACGGTGTTGTAGTCTGTGAACGCATGTCCCATCAGTTTCCTGACGTCATCAAACGTTTCAATATCCTCTTTGTCTTCAGGCGTATGTTCCTGTAAGTATTCTCCGACTTTATTCCGAGAAGGATGAAATTGACGTACATGTAATCGCCATGGGGATTTTCAGGAAAAGACCCAAGAGAATTTTTTTGTGAAACATAAGTTTCATCCCAGCACTATCATTGAACCCTGTGTTATGGTAGGCCGGAAGAATCCTGCAACTAGGTATATGATCTACTAAATGCATCTGTATAGCAAAATATTTGATTCAATTGGGAATGAACCGAAAGGTGGGAATGCTCGATCAGCAGGAAAGAAGTGGAATCCTGAAATTCTCCTGGCAAACCGCTTTCCCTGTTTCGCTTTATGGATTCCTTTCAATCCTGTCACTCTTGCTGATGTATTTCCTTGGAATGCGCCAGGGTACAATATTTACAGATCCCATTCTTAATCCGATGCTCTACCAGCCATTTGTTGGAATCGCAGTAATAGTTTTGCTCTACATATTACTGGGCGGGTACCCCGCCATACAGATATATCTTGTTGGGACACTTATTGTGGCATATGCCTATATGGCGGTTGCTGTCCTCCCGGATTTTAGCCTATTCATCTTTCCCCTGATCTCACTGGCCCTTTCGATTATGCTTGCCTTAAGGATAAACATGCCCCGGAAATCAAAGTTTTCTCGGGTTGCAATGTTTGTGGCAGTAGCAATATTTATGCTGATTCTTGGTGGTGCACTTAGATTTTACAACAATCCTGCAGAGTTCACCATGGCATTCGGATCAATATACGATGATGAGAATCCTCTGGGCGTTCCCTTCCTCTTCTATAATGGGATAGTCATATACAGCAGATTTCTTGTTGTTACGGTTAGCATCCCGATAATACTGATGTTCACCGGTCTTGCAGCTGTACTGACCGAGAATTACCACCTCATTGTAAGATATGCTTCAACGAGGCGTATTGCCGGAATAGGAAAAAACTTCAACAGCGCCTTGACAGTTCTCAGCTGCCAGTGTGAAGGCATCACGGCATCGTTCCCATCCATAGTGGCAACGGTCCTGCTTTCTGCTGTTATTCCACTGATCTCTCTCAGCATAATTCTCGTCCTGATGACAAACCTGCTTCTCTCCAGATATTTCATGAAGGGTAGAAAAGTCAGAATCCTGGAGCGAATATGGGCCATGCCTTCAAGGGGCTACTTCACTGCCATAGTTGCCGTATTCCTCCCCCTGGAGATTCTCTTCATAGTCATGAGCGTTTATCTGGGGTATTTCAGGAACCTCACGGTCTTTTCTGCAATCAATATCTCCATGTTTGTGTATGGAATACTTTTCTATCATGCCGTGGCACGGATTCTTGGCTTCAGGATCAACATACCCGCATACCTTGAATATATCATAATCGTGGTATCAACGCTCCTGATGTTCATATGGTACATCCCTGCGCTAACCACGGATTCAGTTACAGTTGTGTCGTATTTTGTAATGATGGGGTTCTCCTCATTGATTTCAGGTGCAATGGCCGGATTGCTCTTCCAGAATATCAGTGCAAGGCACAGACTGCTCTATTTCCAGTACCTGACAATGATGATAAGCACCCTTGCCATTGTTGTTTTCTATATCAGTGTCATTGCCCTGCATGTCATATGGCCATACTTTGGAATGGCAGAGCAGATAGAGTTCTCCCTGGTTATCTGGGGCATCTCTCTTCCCTTTGTATGGCTTGGCACAAACATTTCACTAAACTCCGAATCCTCTGTGGCAGTGCCGGTGACACCATATATTGACACGGGTATAAGGGAACCCATATAGCATTTGTCAGAACAATATAACTCTACTTTTTCTATAGATAATATTCGCTCATGTGTCCTGCATTGCTCTATACTAGCGATGTACAATGAGGCTCCTTAAGATAAGTACGGTTTCTTTGGTTACGTATTGGAATAAAACCTGTTATCCCTTTTGATCCTATTCCTTCTATGAAGCCATATGAGGAATGTACCATTTAGGACATCGATGAGGTATGAAATCCTTCCAAGAAATATGTCAAAGGCAAGGGAAGTTGATGCTGAAACAAATATCGCTATTGCAAAATATATAATTGGAAAGGTACAACATGCCCCAGTAGTTAAGGTGGAGACGAGAAATGAGTATGAAAACTTCGCTACAACTGTTCTTCTGTTTTTTTTGTTCCAAGAGGCGAATATATCCCGCAGTGTAACGAAGAGAGCATAACTTAGATATAATGTGAAGAATAGAGGAAAAATTGGCAACGAGACGCCGAAATGGTAAGTGGGGAACCAATAAAGTCCAGAAAGATCAAGAAATAGATGAAAATTGTTTGTCCACACGGCGAAGATAAGTTTGTTTCCTACCCCCTTTCCTATCGCTCCATATAGACTTTCACCGTAATATTCAAAAAATCCTGCTGAGAAAGCATTCATAATCCAAAGTAAAGCCGAAATTAGCCCTGGCCACAGTATAATTTTTCTGCTTCTAGCATGAACTGAGATGTTTTTTAGCATTTTATTTTCACCCATTAAATTTGAAATGGTACCTGAATCATAACATCCAATATATTGAGTTCCTTGTGACATGTTTCCCGAACGACCACATCCTTACTGTATTGGATGAAGTCTGTGGTGCAGCCTCATCAAAGAAACCTATTATGCTTTCTGATGGATCAACCGGACCTAGTTTTTTTAACTTTTCATCTGCATCATCCGGTTTCCTGTAGTCAATCTGGTATGGTTTTACATGATTTGCTTATGGCTGTAAATGGGTGGTGATCTTTGGGATTTCCGGCAGAAGCCTGAATACCCTCTCTCCAACCCTGGAGTTTTCCGAGAAATCCATTGGTCCACTGAAAAACTGTGTGAGCTGTGCACCGGCAGATAGGTTGTTGCCCTCTCCCCGTACAATTATGACGTTTATCTCATGGTCGTTCCACAGGTTCTTGAGGTGTT
>JAJZAR010000094.1 GCA_021799315.1 Thermoplasmata archaeon
ATTACAATGAAGCGACTGGAGGATCCAGGACCATATCAGATGCCAGCCTGAAGAAACTTCTTGAGATACTCAGCAGCAAAAGACTTGGACTAAATGATGTTGATGCTGATGTTCTTGGTAACGCTTATGAATACCTAATTGGAAAGTTTTCGGAAGGTTCTGGAAAGAGTGCTGGGGAATTCTATACACCAAGGGAAGTGGCAGAACTTATGGGGAGAATTCTTGATCCGAGTCCCGGAGAATCAATCTATGATCCGGCCTGCGGTTCCGGAGGTCTTCTGATAAGAACATACGGTGCGTTTGTTAAGAAATACGGTACAGACAGTACCTTGAATTTTCCAAACCTCTATGGTCAGGAGATTAACCGCCTTACATTCGCAATGGCCAAGATGAACGCCATAATCCATGATATTGATGCTGAAATTAAAATTGGCGATACTATGGAAAGGCCATCATACACCAACCCAGATGGATCATTAATGCAGTTTGATAAGGTTACCGCCAATCCAATGTGGAATCAGAATTTTGAACCGGATCAGCTGAAGAATGACCATTACAACCGATTCCCTTATGGGGTACCGTCAAAATCCAGCGGAGACTGGGCTTGGATTCAGCACATGCTTGCATCATCGAAAAAGAGAGTAGCAGTTGTTCTCGATCAGGGATCGCTGTTCCGAGGCAATGCTGAAGGAAAGATCAGAAGCTCTGTAATCGCGGCAGATCTGGTGGAATGCATCATCTCCCTTCCAGAAAAATTGTTTTACAACACTGGTGCGCCTGGTGCCATACTTGTATTTAACAAGGCAAAGAATATAAATCAGAAAGGAAAGATATTTTTCATTAATGCTTCAAATGAATTCGGGAAACATAAAGAAATAAGAAAACTGAATCAGCTTCATCCCGAAAATATTGAAAGAATTGCTGAAACTTTTGAAACCTTCAAGGAACATGAGGGGTTCTCTGTCATAAAATCAAACGAAGACGTATTGAAGCAGAATGGCAACCTTAGTGTCACGCTCTATGTTTCTGAGGTAACAAAAGAGGAGCAGGTCGACATAAGGTCCGTGCTTTCTGAAATAAATGATGTTGATAAGCAACTTATGGAAGTCAGTGAAAAATTGAATTCTTATATGAAGGAGCTTGGTTATATTGACTAGACCCGGATACAAGATGACTAAGATTGGAGAGATACCTGAGGAATGGGAAGTGGTTGAAATGGGGGATAATAAAGTATCAGAGCTAGTAATGGGTCAATCACCTCCATCGTCATCTTATAATACCTCTGGCAATGGGATACCATTCTTGCAAGGAAATGCCGATTTTGGGGAAGTATGTCCAAGCCCTAGGATTTATTGCACTAAGCCACTTAAAGTGGCTGAAAAAGGAGATATTCTCTTGTCTGTTAGAGCTCCAGTTGGTGAGTTGAACATATCGGCATTCAAATGCGTGATAGGCAGAGGTTTGGCCGTTATCAGGTGTAAGGATAATAAAACACATTACAAGTATCTTTACTTTTATTTGAAGTACAGTGTAAACAGGCTAAGATCTATGTCCACTGGTTCAACCTTCAAGGCAGTTGGGAAAGATATATTGTCCCATTTTGAAATCTGTCTTCCGGATTATGAAAAGCAGCAAAAAATCGCTGAAATTTTATCCACTGCAGACGAAACTATTCAAAAAGTAAATGAGGAAATCACCCTGACTGAAAAACTCAAGAAGGGACTGATGCAAACTCTCCTTACCAAAGGCATTGGGCACACGAAGTTCAAGACATCAGAGATTGGAGAGATACCAGAGGAATGGTCTATAAAATCTATTTCGGAGTGCGGCATTCCAGTGAGCAATATTGATCCGTCGATCTTTAGTCATTCTTATTTTAAATACATAGATGTATCTGGAATTTCGTCTGAAAAATTGGTCATTGTTGATACAAAAGAAATTCAAGGAATAGCTGCTCCAAGTAGAGCTCGTAAAGAAGTGAAAGAGGAGGACATAATATTTGCTACTGTCAGGCCATATCTCAAGCGAGTGGCAATTGTGCCGAAGAATCTGGACGGTCAAGTTTGTTCAACGGCTTTTTGCGTAGTCAGAGCAAATAGAAATGAGATTATGCCAAGATTCCTCTATTATTATATGACGTTTGATAAATTTGTTATCAAGATTTCCGGGTTTCAAACGGGTTCGGCATATCCAGCTGTATCCGATAGTCAAGTTATGTCTGAGAGAGTTCCAATACCTAAGCTCTATGAGCAGCAGAAAATAGCCGAAATCCTCTCAACAGTTGACCAAAAACTGGAACTTCTCAGAAACAAGAGGACACACTTAGAAAAACTTAAAATGGGCCTGATGGGCGATCTTCTTACAGGAAGAGTGAGAGTAAAAGTAGAGACATCAAAAGGTGAGAACTGATGGCTTCTTTTGCCACAGAGAGATCAAGCGTTCAGAATCCAATAATTGAGTATTCCATGCAAATAGGGTGGAATTACCTGAGTCCTAACGATGCCTTGAGAATGCGTGGTGGTGAAACTGGGCTCATACTCAGGGATGTATTCTCCTCTCAAGTTATAAAACTAAATTCGAATTTCGCCAACCTAGAAACCGCCAATACTATAATAAAGAGATTGGAGAACAGCATTACAGCAACCATTGAAGGAAACGAGAAGGTATGGCAACACCTAACTGGCAAAGGAACAGTTTTCATCCCCGAGGAAAGAAGAGACAGAAATGTTAAACTCATTGATTTTGAAAACCCTGAACGAAATGAGTACCATGTGACGGATGAGATGACCTTCACCAACGGTGTCAGGACCAACAGACCGGATGTATTTTTCTTTATAAATGGAATTCCTGTGTTTGTATTGGAGGCAAAGGCTCCGCATCGCTTGGACGGGATCAATGAAGGGCTAACCCAGATAAGACGGTATCATGAAGAAACTCCAGAAATGATGGTTATACCTCAGGCATACCAGGTTACAAACATTATTGATTTTTATTACGGCCCTACCTGGAATTTTGCCAGCAAGAACATCTTTTCTTGGAAACTGGAGAATGATAATAATCTTGAAGATCAGGTAAAATCATTCTTCAAAATTGAATCGGTACTTAATTTCATTCGAGATTACATCCTGTTTATAAGGCGTGACGATGAGATTACGAAGGCAGTCCTCAGGCCACACCAGACTAGAGCCACAGAGAAGGTACTGAATCGCAGCATTTCTCCTAAGAGCAGGGGACTTGTCTGGCACACCCAGGGATCGGGTAAAACATACACTATGATCGTTGCTGCAAAAAAGATCTTGGAGCATCGCCTGATAAAGAGACCCATAATATTGCTGCTTGTGGACAGGAATGAACTGGAAAGCCAGTTGTTCAACAACCTTTCGGCACTTGGATTCGAGAATGTTCATGTGACCGATAATAAGAAGGATCTCCAAAATTTTTTGAAATCAGAAATACCAATAATCATAGTGTCAACAATACAGAAATTCGAGGGTATGCCTGAAAAGGTCAATCTCAGCAACGAAATATTTGTATTTGCGGACGAAGCACATAGAAGCACCGGGGGGAAACTGGGCAACTATCTCATGGGGTCTATACCCAATGCCACATTTATTGGCTTCACTGGAACACCGGTATCAAGAACCTCAGGAAAGAATGACACATTCCTAATGTTTGGAAGAGACGACAAAGACGGTTACTTGGATAAATACGGGATCAAACAATCTATAAAGGATAAGACTACCCTCCCACTAAATTATTCCTTGGCACCGAACAGGATGCTTGTGGATCGGGATACCCTAGAAAAGAGTTTCCTAAAGAATGCGGAACTTGCAGGTGTTTCTGATATAGAAACCCTTAATATGATTATGGAAAAGCAGGTCACATTACGAAATATGATGAAAAACAGTGACCGGATGGATAGCATAGCAAAATATCTATCTGAACATTTCAGAAGCAATGTTGAACCTCTGGGCTATAAGGCATTTCTTGTGGCAGTAGACAGAGAAGCATGTGCAATGTATAAGGAGATGCTTGACAGGTATCTGCCACCCTCATATTCCAGGGTAATCATCAGCTCCAATCATAACGATAAGGAGAATCTTAAGAAATATCACACAACCGAGGATCAGGAGAGAGATATCAGGAAAGCTTTTAGAGATCCGAAGGAGGATCCAAAAATACTCATTGTCACTGAAAAACTTCTCACGGGATTTGATGCACCCATACTCTATTGCATGTACCTGGACAAACCCATGAGAGATCATGTTCTGCTGCAGGCCATAGCAAGGATAAACAGACCATATGAAACCAGTGATGGCAAAATCAAAACGGCAGGTCTCATAATTGACTTTGTTGGTGTGTTCAGAAGGCTCAAGGATGCACTTGAGTTTGATTCTAAAGACCTATCAGATATTGAGGATGTTGTTCAGGATATCGAGATATTGAAAAAGAGTTTCTCAGGGAAGATTGCTGAAATGAAATCAAATTATCTTGATCACCTCAGCTCTACAAAACCGGATAAGGTGGTAAGCGAAATACTTGAGATATTTGGGGATGAGAACAACAGACAGAAATATTATGCCCAGTGGAGAGAGATTGAGGACATGTACAATATCATATCACCAGATGATTTCCTGAGGCCTCACCTGGATAACTTTGAAAAATTTGCAAGAATTTACAACGTTCTGAGAATGTATTACGATAACAAGCAGAAACCGGATCTCGATCTTTCAGAGAAGACTGCCCAGCTGGTGAGAGAGAATACATCCATAGGTGAATTCAAGCTTCCAAAAAGTACTTACAGCATTAATGAGGGAACATTGGATAAAATCAAATCTGATCATGAATCTGACAGAGAGCGAATATTAAGCATGATTAACAGCATCATTAATGAGGTTAAGGAAAATATGTTGAAACAGCCTTACCTTATATCAATAGGTGAGAGGGCCGAAAAGATAGCTCAGGTATACACTCAAGGGCAGGAATCTTCAGAAAGCACAGCAAAGGATCTCGAATCACTTATCCTTGAGATAAATGAGGCAAACAAGGATCAGGATTCATTGAAGATGTCACCTGACATTTTTTCGCTTTACTGGTTCTTAAAGAGCAAAAGTATATCCGATGCGGAAAAGGTAGCAACAGAGATGTCATCAGTGTTCACAAAATATTCAAGCTGGCGCACTAATCCCAGGCAAGAGAGAGATATCAGGCTTGAACTCAACAGGGCACTTGCGTCACATGCAAAAAGTAAAGATATTGCCCAGATACAGAAGAATACAGAGAATGCTAAGGAGATAATTGACAGACTGAAGGCGAATGGAAATGGTAAGTAAGGAAGAGTTCAAACGAGAGGTCTGGAAATTCGCTGAAGATATCAATGCGAAACCAGAACAGATTAGGTTGCGTGATATGAAATTAAAAAAGGGAAGCTGCTCACGAAAGAAAATTATAACATTTGATAAATCTTTGCTAAATATGGATCCATCCTTGAGAAGAGAAGCGATAATTCATGAGTTACTGCACTTAAGATACAGACATCATGGTAAACTATTCAAAGCAGTACTAAAAACTTACTTGAATGAGGAGGTGCCATAGATTTGGAATTTTTCAAATATACATTCAA
>JAJZAR010000095.1 GCA_021799315.1 Thermoplasmata archaeon
GGAAATACTGAAGAAGTGCTCAGCGTTGTTAACAAGGCAAGGAAGAAAGGAATAAAAATTCATTCAATTACATCCGGCGGAGAGCTGGAAACCTTGAGCGACGAGGTTATCAAAGTGCCCTCTGGATTGCAACCAAGAGCAGCAATAGGCTATCTTCTGATGCCACTCCTCAATACTTTCACACATATAAGTTCCGGAGATATAGAGGAAACAATTTCACTTCTGACTGAACTGGAATCTTCCAGAGCGCCCATTGCTCAACTTGCACAGAGAATTTCAGAATCCGGAAAGATTCCATATATTCTTGCATGGGAACCGTTTTCTTCCTTGAGCTACAGGTTCAAAACTCAGTTCAACGAAAATTCGAAAATGTTTGCACTGACCCATGTTCTTTCTGAACAGAACCATAATGAACTTGTTCCCATGCTGATGAATGAAGATATGCGATCAAAGTTTTATTATCTGGTTGTAGACGGAGACTCTGGTTCCAGAAACCAGAATAGAATGAACATAGTGGAAACGGAGAGTCATCTTGAATTTTCACACTTGAAAGCTAGGGGAAACACATTTTTTCAGAAATTGTTCTACATACTTCATTACATTGACCTCCTGACCGTTCATATTGCGTTAAAAAATTCTTACGACCCAGAGGATGTCAGAGTATTGGAAAACCTTAAGAAAAATCTCAAAAATATCAGATAAGGTCAGCGTTTCCAGAGGGTAAAATTCTCAATATTTCTTCAACATCAACGTCCAGTTTGCTTGCTATTTCCTTTGCAATTTTATCTCTTTTCTTATTTCCGGGGGCGATCACTATATCGTCTTCCCCACTGTCAATGGCAGGAGAAATCATCGGAACACTCACATCCTTGATTTCTCTCATGGTTATTTTTAACTTGAGAGGAAGGTTGAACAGGTAAGTCCTTTTTCCCCTGACAATCCATGATCCCTTTCTCACATACTGTCCGGATTCAGGAGTTTTGCTGACCTGTAATGGGGTAACCCAAAATGCAGAACCCGAAGACAGGCCATTCTGCCATGCTCGAGAAAAGGATACAGCAAACGCAGCAGCTTCAGTAATTTCCTGCTCTGTGATCTCAGCACTATCCTCATTTCTGATAACCGTACTTGGAGCTCCATACATATCTGCATGAATGTAAACATCCTTTTCCCCCATATGCTTCTTGACAACCTTTTCGTTCGTGTCTGTGTTTTTCCCAGCAATTACCAGATGGTTATTTGATGTGTAAAACCAGTGATAATTTTCAAACCACATGCGTGGCCTCTCCTTTTTCTTCTTTTCCTGTTTCGTTGTGTAACCCAACAGGGTCTGCTTCAGAGCTTCCTGCGCTCCCAAAATACGCTCCAGATAATCCTTTGACCGATTGAAATACTCTGCCATATTTTCTCCCACAGTTCTGGTATATTGGAGACTGAGTTCCTGATCTCCAATGCTTACTGTTGCGATCTTTTTTGCCTTGTCTTTGTTCACAACATTGCACTCAAGCCCTTCAATTTTTATGAGATCTGTATCGGATCTTGAGAGTATGTTCAAAATTTTACCTATTTTTTGAAAATTTGCTGAGATGAAATTGCCGGCTTCCTTATCCTTTTCTGCTAGCCTTTGATATTCCATTATGGTTTTTTCCTGACTTTCCTGGATACGTTTCACTTTAAGGTTTTCAGGGCTTTCTGAATGATCCTGTTCCATCATTTCAACAAGGAGTTCATTGAACTCGTCAAATTTTTTAGATGGCTCCTCGGATATGAAATTTAACCGTATGGGAGAACCTACCTCCTGTGACTCATAATAATAGCCCTTATTCTCCTTTGTTTCCTCAAGGCACCTTTCAAACATTTCTGTGATCATATCCAGCGAATCTATGCATTGGGTAGATTTTTGATTCTTGTCCAGATTCTTCCTGAAGAGTATTTCCTCAGAAAGTTCGCCGCCAAAGTTGAGTCTTGTTGCCATTGTTTGTACTGCTGAGGCTTTACTGTCCTGGAAAATTTTTATTCTCTCATCCTTTGACATATTCAATGGGTCTAGGGATGATGGAGGCTTGTATATCTCACCCTTTACGATTTTCCTGTTCTTCCATTCTCTTGGATAAAATGCATAATCTATAACTTCATCCTGGAGAGTTATGAGATTTCCGTCTCTGAATAATTCCATAATTATGGATGATCCATTGTACAGATCGACACGCACAACCCGGTCAAAATTTATCTGATATATGTTTTTTATTTTCTTATCCGTAAATTTCTTTCTTAAAAACATTGCAAGGCTGCCAGCTTCCTGACCTCTCTCTGCATCCATCAGGCATATACCTTTCTTTATATCTATAAAGAATGACCCTTTTTTCATTTCCTGGCTATGAGTCTGAAATATGAATTTGCCGTTTCCAAGATCATATATTTTTTTTATGAAGGAATCTACAAGGTATTTCCCATAGTTGTTGACAAACGCGTAGATATCCAGCGAGCTTTCTTTATCCTTCACCCATGAGTAGAGCAGAAGGCTTAAAAAAAATTCCCTATTATATCTGCAAAATAGAAATAAGGATTGCATCTCGGTATCAATTCATTTTATCTGACTTGCACACATTTATTGGTAAAGTTTAATTTCGTTGATCTCATTTTGAGGCACAACCCGTAATATGCTATTCTTACGGGAAACACGGAGAAAGAGATAATGGAGAATATTGATACAAAGATCCAGAGACTCCAAAACGAAGTGGACTACGAAAAGATGATGCCACCAGGCAACTGTGTTAAGATCGCCAGTAAGCAAATGGATCTATACAGATTATACGTATCCAACGGTGATCAGGAAAACGCAAGAAAGACGCTGGAGGATGCAAGAGCCGTACTGACCAACCCCGATTGTCCACCTTCAAGGCAGCAGAGAATGCTCCTGAACCAGTTGATGCCACTTCTGGGACCACAAGCTAACCAAGTGGGAAACTATGGGTTACAGAGAATGAGGATGCCCATATATATTAGATATAATGGGCTTATCTTCCTTGGTGTTGGCTACCTTTTACTTTATCTTTTCACCTACTTTGGATTGATAACCTACGAAGAATACAATATAGCCATATATGTTGTATTCGCCTTGAGCTGGGTGTTCAGTTTCACTCTGATAAGGCTCTATGCGCGAAGGTACAGAAGAAGATGATGGTTTTTTTAAATAACTGACCTGATTGCGACTTTTAGGTCTTCGATTATACTTTCGGAATCTTCGATTCCAACTGACAGCCTGAATGTATTATCTGAAACGTGAACCATAGCAAGTTCATCTGCAGAGAGAGATCTGTGAGACATTGTTTTCGGGTGGGAAATAACTGAGTTTACACTTCCCAGCGTATTGGCAGGCTGGATTAAACTAAGAGCCTTGAACAATTCATTCTGCTTTCCAGAAATTCCTTCTATATCAAAGGTCATTACTCCTCCATAGCCCTTAAGTACCTTCTTAGAGTATTCATAATCTGGATGAGTGTCTAATCCCGGGTAATTCACATTCTTAATTTTATCTACAGTTTGGAGATTTCTTGCCACACTTATTCCGTTCTTATTTATTTCTTTCATTCTCAGGCTCAGTGTTTTCAATCCCCTCAGAGACAGGTATGCTGTATTGGGGTCCATGTTTGTTCCAACAGTTCGCCTAAGATTATCAATCTCCTGAACCAACTCACCATCACCTGATGCACTTCCTCCAATTACATCATTATGGCCTGCTATGAATTTTGAAAGACTGTTAATTACAAGATCTGCACCCAGATCATGTGCATTCATATTCTCAGGTGTTGAAAATGTTGAGTCACATATGAGTTTTCCACCAAGAGAATGAACTCTCTCTGCAATTCTTCTTATGTCGTATACTCTCAAAAGAGGATTGGATATGGATTCAAGGAACACTGTGCAATTTTCTGTGATATTTGAAAGGAGAGCTTCGGTTCCCGGAGCTGAAATCGTGGGAATTATACCCCACTTTTTCAAAAATCCAGAGATGAGGCGAGATGATCTCGCGAAGGTATCAATTGTTGTAACAATCCTGTCACCCGGTTTCAGAAGTTGGAAAAGTGAGGTTGATATGGCCCCCATGCCTGATGAAAAACATACTGTTTTTTCAGTTCTTTCATATATGGAAATCTGCCTTTCCAATTCCTCAACTGTTGGATTTGCCTCCCTTCCATATCTGTATCGTTCACCTTCCGGTATGGAATAGGATGCCGTTTGAAATATGGGAAATGTAAGTGGAAACGCCGGTTCAATTACCCTGTCTCTAACTGGAAATCTATCTTCATTCAACTTTAACACCTTCTCCGATTCCAGAATAGATTAGATCATATTTTAAATGTATACTGGAAAAATATGAATTCAAATCTTTTTTCAGATTGCTCATTTCGGTCTGATTATCAATAAGGGCCAACATTGAAGGTCCTGCACCGCTGAGAACTGCCCCAATAGCCCCATAACTGAGGCATATGGATTTTATATCATAGAGAAAAGAGTATTTTTGAGCCCTTGCCTTTTCCACAATGTTATCGTTCATGCCAAGAGATAGAAGTTCTCTTCTGCCTGTCTGAACCCCCATGGCAAATGCGTTTGCAAAGTGTGTATTAGATACAGAATCCTTGAAACTGATCCTCTCTGGAATCAATGATCTGTTGAATTTTGTTTTGTTCTCTTCAGTAATTTCTGGTATTATGATCATAAATTTCAATTCGGTTTTGGGTTTAACCGAGGAGGTGACAATCGGGTCTGTGCTGTGCAGAATGGTAAATCCACCCTTTACTGATGCAGTTACATTATCGCCATGCCTGGAGCCACATGCAAATTCCTCCCCATTCATTGCAGTTGAAATTATCGCTTCATCCGTTAAATTCAACCCCAGAAACTTACTCATCGCTGCTACTACGCCAACGGAGACAGCACCACTACTTCCCAGTCCTCTCCCAACAGGCACATTTGATTGAATATCTATTGAGTATTTTTCACCATGATTGACTGATTTGCACATTTCATCGGCAAGAAACCCTGGAAGAGTACTTGTATCGTAATTGAATTGCCTGCTTACTGTTTCATGAATTTCATTATTTTCATATTCTGTGTCTCTGATAGTAACATACGTCCTGATTGCGTCCAGAGCAATTCCAAAGGAATCAAATCCCGAGCCTAAATTTGCCGATGACCCACAGGTCGTTGATCTTACAACTTTCAATAGTTATAATAAGTCCAGTGATGTTAATTTTTTTGATATGAAATATTACTTAAAGTAATTATGAACCAATTTCAATAACACATGCAATGAGTTTTTCAAAGACAATTTTTTTCAAAATTACCTTCAGGATCAGACCATATAACCTATTATCTTATGTCTGCCATAGCTTATATGACAACGGAAAAATCTGTAGCGATGGGGGTTAAAAGAGTTAATTTTTCCTATCATTTCACTGTGGGAATGAAGAAAATTGGAAGAAAACCTATCCTCAATGAAAATAAGATAAAGCAGCCCTTTTTTGTGGGTCTGGTTACTTTCTGCTTTTAATCACAGATCG
>JAJZAR010000006.1 GCA_021799315.1 Thermoplasmata archaeon
CGAATTACTTCCAGGGATAGTAACAGAGTAGCTAAAAGTGTAATAATATACAGCACCCTTACTTTCTGGATTCTGTTTTAAGTTTGATTCTCTGTAAGTTATATATGAATATGGAAAGAGGGTTAAAACCAGTGTCAAGACTATAAGTATAACCCCGATTAACGTGACAAAGCGCTTTACCTTCATCCTTCATGACCCTGCCACAGAGATAGCTACCTCAAAGATATTCGTCCAGTCTATAGCGGTATTTGAATTTGCATTGATTGTTCCAGATGCAGTTGGGTATGTGGTAAAATGGATAGTGATCATTACGTCGTCCGTGTTTGATTGAAAGAAATCACTTGCATGAAAAGTTGCCTGTATTGTGTGCGAGATCATCACATAACCATTGGAGGCATTGACGCTAACAAATGCTGACCCCCAATTATAAGAGCCTTTTGTAGCCGCGCCTGATACTGTCCATGTAATTTGCATAGGACCGCATATGCCAGGTGACGTTTCTTTGCTATATATAGATTGATTAGCTATAAGAGTGCCTGTTTCATAGTTATCCCAGCCCCACTCATACTTATACTCCATTGCTCCGTAACCTAGGTAACATACCACATCATTACTAGGTAACCTGAATGGTTCCGCTGTTCGTGAATTGTGGTTTGTGATTCCCGTGATTGAAATATTACCATTTATACCAATAAGATGGCCTATTCCAATAAATATCCTCATTATTACACCTATAAGAGAGATATAAATGAAAAACCTGCTAGAAAATCTCTCTTTGTAATGGTATCGATATCACAAAAATTTTTCATATCTTCCATTTTACTCACACAAAATTGTATGAAAATTTACTATATAAATATTTATTCAATAATTATGAATGACTTTTCCATTCTAAAGCATCAAAGACCTCAAAATTATGGTTCATAACGGTTTTGCCGAAATGGTTGGGCAAAGAAGCGCACTAAAGCTGAACAACTCAGGGAAGATATGGCACTTCCAACTGTAAAATATTGTTGTCAGTTGGTTTCATTCTTCTTTTCCGTACTATATGTATTTCTTGACTTACCAAAAAGTCTTACCTTGCTGACCTTTGGAATGCCCAGATGGAGTGGCTTCATTTTCATTTTTATTACATGGTATATTGAGGCTACGGCAAACACTATGGCAGCTATTTCAATACTTTCAACCCCAAGAAAAACAAAGAAGAGGATGATTGTTGATATACCTGCGATAGGTATGAGGAAGAACCAATCATGACCAAGAAGACCCCGTTTTCCTGTTTTGCGGTACTTAATATGAGTGTGGAGAGCAGCTATGTTTATGATCCCGTATGCAGAAAGTACACATGTGTTTGACGATTCAATAATTGTTCCGAATGAGGCAGCAGGCATCATGGCTACAGCAAGAAGCAGAGATACAAGAATTGCAACTATGGGCGTAGAAAACTTATCAAGCTTTGACACAACCTTCGGAAGTTCCCGATCCCTGCCCATTGCGAACATTACTCGGGATGTCCCTAAAATGCCTGTGAGAATCACTCCTGAAGTGGCGACTAAAGCCCCGATTGAAACAAGAATAACGAGCGATCGAATCCCTGTGATTGATGCGGCATAGGCAATAGGAGATGCATACTGGGAAAGTGCTTGAGCAGAGGCGAGGCCGAGTGTTGAAATACTTATAAAAAGGTATAGAACTATGGATATGAGGATAGATGTAATAATTGCCAGAGGTATGGTTTTTTCAGGATTTACAACCTCTTCAGAAACTGTGGTCACCCTGGAGAAACCTGAAAACGCGAAAAAGATTATTGCACCTCCTGCAATCACGCCGGTAGGACCCTTGGCAAAAAAATCTGTAAAATGAGAAGGATGGAAGAAAAATAGTCCGATTATAGAGAACAATATGAGAATGAAAACATTCACTCCCACTATTACCCTTAAAGTTTTTGCGGAATTCTTTACACCGAGTGCATTGAGAATTGCAAAACATGTAACAATAAATATTGCAATGAAAATATCCGGGAATCGTGAATTGAAAAGCGCATCGAGATAACTACCAAAACTTATGGATACGGCAGAGAGTGCTACAATATTCCCAAAGGTCCATAATGAGCCTCCAATAAAGCCAGCATAGGGCGATAGTGCTTCCTTGCCATACTCATACACACCTCCTTCCTTATCCACATGCCTTGCGATCTGAGAGAAACTTATACCTGTAAAAATAGCCACTAACCCCGCAATAGGAATGGATATGATTACAGCAGGACCAGCCGAACCGGCTGAAATGCCTATTATAACACGCATGTAAATTCTCAGGTCAGCCTTCCGATCTTACATAGTCATTATCATCCTCTTTATGAACGTATCCTTTGGACCGGAGCGGGGTCTCCCTTCTCTGCCTTTTCGCAAACACGCATAAGCATTCAAAGATGCAATCTGATAATACAGCGAAGGCAGATACTGGCACTCAAATATAAGAGTTCAGGGATTTGACTCATGTTAATTTAAGCCATGCAGGAGATCTCGTTGACCCGTTTATCCGGACAGTTCAGGCCTCCTCCAGTTTTGACAGCTTGTTCTCTGTCAATCCTGGATTTTCATATTTCCACTCCTTCCGTTCTGTAAGCATGGTGAATATCATTCTGATCAGTTTTCTCATTGTGGATACATGAGCAAACTTTCCAGATCCCTTTCTGTTCTTCACCGAATCATAGTATTCTCTTATGGGTTTGTTGTATGTTATGATCGTGTCAACAGCAATGGATAAGGCCCATCTTGCAGTATGTGATCCTTCCTTGGACATGTGTCCTCTCCTTTTAATGGTGGAAGAATCCTTTGTACTTGTAATGATGCCAAAGAATGATGCCAGTTTGTCACTGCTATCAAATCTTGTTATATTGCCAATATAGGAAGAGATCAATGAAGCAAGATAGTAATCAATACCTGTAATGGACATGAGGAGTTTCACATCCTCAGATGCCTTTGCCATTTTTCGTATTTCTGTATCCAGAAGAGTTGTCTGCTTTTCAATGAATTCAAGGTGATCTAACATTACTTTCAGCACAAGATCTTTCTGATTTCCCCATGTGATCTCCTTCATGGCATTTCTTCTTTTCATGGAGAAATTGTCATTGGTATCCGGAAGAGTACTGAAGAAATTCTCCCTCTTCAGGTAACCGATGATGCTGTTCTTTATTGATGAAATGGATTTGCCCAGTTTCACTCTCTGTATGAGCAGATCGCGGAATATCCTTTCCTCCTCTTCAAGGAGATGGGATTCCGGTATCATGCCTACAAGGTGGAGTTTCGCCAATTTCAATGAATCCACCTTATCATTTTTCTTCTTAGACTTTGTTATCCATGAAAGTTCTTTCGGATGTGCCACTGTTATGTCTGAGTATCCGAGTTTCCTCAGTGAACTTGTAACAGCATATGCTGAACCTGATGCTTCAAAGGCTATTCTTGTCTCCAATGGTACTTTCTTAGAGAATTCACTGTAACCCTCAGGAGTCATAAGAAACTTGAACTGATCCTTTATATCACCATCAGGTGCCATATATGTTGCAACACTTTCCTTTTCTCCAAGGTCTATGCCAACCACAAAACTATTCATAGGTTCAATACGCTTTTTCTCCTTATTCACTTTTCTACCCTCCGGCGGCTCCTATGACTGATCAGGAGCCGCCACGGAAGGCTGACCGCCCAGAGAATTTACTATTCAGTCAAATATTCCGGCACCGATTATAGCTCCAAGATTTATCATCACCGCATCTTGAAATTTCAGGGTTCTGGCGAAGCTTTGAGCCATAGCCCGTGATTGCTGTTATATAAATAAGGTTTAGTTATGACCAAATGGCACCTGACACTACTTATCATTGTTTATAACATTTCTCTAGGAAAATCAATAAAGATTAATAAGAAATTGAGATAAAGTGCGAAAACGAGGATGAATTAATGGGAAATAGAGAAGATTGCAGTTCATGTGGCAAGGGATTGATTGGAGAAGGATATTCTCTCTTCGATTGCCCACAATGTGGCGAAAGTATAATTGGAAGATGCAGGAATTGCAGAGAACATTCAACACCGTACACATGTGAAAAGTGTAATTTTGTAGGACCGTAGGTGAAAGAATGGCTGAAGTAGCAATAACTTTCTCTGTACTTCCAGAAGAATCTGATTACGATATGAAAGCTATGGAAAATTCCGTTAGAAAGGTTCTAGATGGAAAATGCAGAATATCAAATTTAGAAGAGAAGGAGATAGCTTTCGGATTAAAAAAATTAAATCTGGAAGTTGTAGTGAAAGATGACGAGGGAGAGCAGGATAGGATTGAAGAGTTACTGAGATCTGTTGACGGCGTCGGCCAGGTCGATGCTGAAGACATGAGTCTTGTGTGATATGTTTATCACGGCATTTCTTTTTTATTTATTTACAACATTTTTTATACTTTTATTCCTGTTCCAACTTATTATTTCATGGCCTCGGAAATACAAAGCAAAATATTCTGAGCACAACAATTTTAATGTACTGATAATTTTACCATGCAGAGGTATAGATTTTGAGATGGAGGAAAATCTCAAAAGTATTCTTAATCAAGATTACGAGAATAGACAGCTGGTTGCAGTTATTGATTCGGAAGATGATCCCGTGGCAGAGGTGTTAAAAAATAATGGAGTGTCGTACATTATTTCAAACTTTGACTCTAAAGGCAGCGGGAAGGTTAAGGCCATTGCAACCGCTCTGGAAAAATATAGAGATTTCGAAGCATATGTGATTGCAGATTCCGACATAAGAGTGGAGAAATCATGGCTTTCAAAAATGATAGCTCCTCTTTACGATGAAAAATATGGCATATCGACAACGTTTCCATATTTTGAGGCGAGAAAGGGATTCTGGTCAAAATTCAAAACTGCCTGGGGGTTTGTTGGCAATGGAATGATGCAATCCAATCTCACAGTTTTTGGATGGGGCGGATCACTTGCCTTCAGAAAAGATCTGATAGGAACTGAAGAAATGAAATATTTTTCCAATCATGTGTCAGATGATATGGCCATAACTGACATTTGCCACCAGAAGAACTTGAAGATTGCATACGTTCCTGATGCGGGGGTTGTGATTCACTCGCCTGATGACTGGAACACATTCAAGGAATGGTCACTGAGGCAAACTTCGCTTCTTCTAAGCAAGGAGAAAAAGGCCTACACATACGGCATACTCATATACGGTAGTTCTGCGTTACTAATTCTTGGTGCAGTGTTTATGAGCCTGGTTTATTCTGAATTCTTCCTTTTTCTTTTCATACCACTCATGATTAATGAGGTGAAGATGTTCGGAAGGTTGAAAACAAGAGGTCTTACCTTTGTACTTATTCAGATAATTCTACCTTTCTTTTATGTGTGGAATCTTCGCAGAGGTTCAAAGCAGAAATCCATAGAATGGAGAGGAAGGACTTACGATCTTTATGCAAAATAAAGTTATTTTTATACATAAATAGTTACCTTCCATAAGTGATCTATGATCCATTTAAAACTTTATTGTGTTTATTATAGCATTTATTATTTTAATACGAATGATATAGTAAAGTTTATATTAGATTGAAATAATTCACATATATGAAAAATAGAGGCACTTTAGAGAGAGAGAGAATGCACAAAAGACGTGGAGTGGAATCCCACATCAATGTGTTGGATTGCGAAGTTGATCTTAGAGTGATAAAGGACGCATTTAGTCTCCTTATTTTAATAGGAGTGGTGATTTTGATGCTTATGTCCTTCAAGAATGATCCATTAACAGGCAATCACAGTAACAGTGAAAGAACTGATGCACCGGGAATAAATACTCAGAATATTAACTCAGGATCACCTCAGCATTATGATATTACAGGAGGTGTTTGTTACAAATATAGATGGGGGGATTATGATGTTGGATCATCCAACGTATTCTTCGGAGGGGCAATATGCTCTTATTTATATGGTGGAGAATGGACCATAGGTTCCCATACACCATGTTCTTTCGTGTGCTCATTCAATGAAACAGGAAATAATCAACCATACACCATATCAGAAGTCGTAGGGAACAAAACATATAGTAATGTGCAAATGTTTATCGTGGCGGGTCATGTTACATTGACAACATCGATTATTTTCCCAGTTCAAACGTCCCATCTTCAGGTTATTTCAAATGTAAACGCAGAGCCCGGTTTAGGAGGCTCCGGAGTTATATGTGTTAATGGAAAGATAGATTATGATCAGATAGCTAATGGGATACTTAGCTGGGCATTAACCTTTATCGGTTTTCTATAAAGACTGAGGGATTCACGAATGAAGTTTAAGAAATTTCTCGTCATTTTTGTCATTTTAATTATTTCATCTAATATTGCATTAACTTTTGAGCCTATTCTTGTTTTTGATTATGAAAGATCCGGGGAAAGGTCAAATCCCTTACAAAGCGGGGACTTTTACGACTATAAAAGTCAGGCTGGAAGTTCAACAGTACCAACTATTATAAATGGAATACCATCTGAGGCGCCTGTAGACATTTCCTTAAATGTTAGCATAGAGGATAGGCATGTACAATGCCATATGAATATACAGGGTTTAGCGTTGAAAAACGTGTCAAATCTGGGTTATCACAGATTTGTAAATGTAACTAGAACTTATGGATTAAATTCAAGCTTCGTTCAGAATTTTCTGAACCCTGCAAATGGGAGGAATAAACAATGTTTAAGCATAGAAAACCAGACACTGGCCTTCATGTGCACAGAACAAGACTGCGCCCAATATGGATATTCTAAACTCTCCTACGAGTATGCATTGAATTCAATGACTTATGGAATTGATGGATCCGGTTACAAAGGCGGTCCTCAATTTAACCAATACTCCTATGCAAGACAATCGGGTGAGAACATTTTACTGGGAATAAGCATATTTTATGGCAACTCTACATTTTTTTATCAAATGCTCAATGGTCTAATTTTTAAAAACGTTTCTTTGAAGGGTGTATTAGAAATGAACTTTTTTCTGGTAAAAACCAATGTTGAACTGGACCCTCTCGACTACACATATTACCTTTTACAAAATTTTAATTTAAATATTTTAGTTTCGGTTCTCATGGTAAGTTTCTTACTGGCACTATATGTCAAGGTAAAAAGAAAGAGTCGGAGGATGTAAAAGTTGGACGATGCATTGGACTTTCCGTGGATTCAAACGGATGGATTGACAAAATCCTATAAAAAAAAGAGAGCTTTGGACTCCGTGACCTTGAATTTTAGTGATGGTGTTACCCTTCTTATGGGAAAAAATGGGTCAGGGAAGAGCACTTTTATTTCTATAATAGAGGGTTTATGCATACCAACTTTTGGAACAATCAGGGTGTTTGGTATGGATCCTGTAAAGTCTTACATTGAAATATTCAAAAGAATTTCCTTTCTGCCTGAGAGGCCAGTTACCTATGATGATGGAAAAGTGAGCAATTTCTTCATGCAGTATAATGAGTTTAATCACATAAATAGCGACACCTTAGATTCCCTGATATCTCTCTTTCAAATTGATTATCTTCAAAGACAAAAATTCAAGAGTCTGAGTCTTGGAGAGATGCAACTGGTTCTTCTTTCAGCTGTTCTTTCTACGGAAAGAGAGGCCTATGTCCTTGATGAACCAAATGCAAATCTTGATCAGGATAATAGAGCAAAACTATGGAGCCACCTGGAGAAAATCGCAGAAAGGGGGAAAAAATTGCTCATAGTAAGTCACACACCTGATCAGGTGGCAAATTTTTCTGACAGCATCATATTGTTTAATTCCGGAAAGGTTTCTAGCGTTGTGAAAGCTGCAGACTACTGGAATGATAAAAATAATATTTATAGAATAGTATGTGAGAATCCAGATTACGTTAAGGAAAGGTTAAAGGATTTTGATCCGATTATTCGGAATAATAGTTTGGAGGTGAGAGCTCCTAAGATTAATATGATCCTCAACTCTCTTGATCAGGAGGCGATGAATGGCATACTTTCCATAGATCATTACAAGGAGGATATTGCCTGATGAAACATACCTATCTCAGTTCATCCCTATATATTAATAAGAAAAGCGATCCATTTTTCTTGAGAGAAGTTCTCCTAGTTATCTCGGGACTGTTCATCCTACTGGAATATCTTGGTTCGCGCCTGTATAACGCAGGTAGCTACAACCCATTTTACAGCCTCCTGAGTTTGCAGGCGTTTTTCTTGATTTTCTATGCTGCCTCAGTATCTGCCTCCATTGCAAAGGAAATCTCTTCCGGACAACTTGGTTTTCTATTTGTTTCAATTATCCCTCGCAGATATTACCTTTTTCTCAGTGCACTTTTCCCGGCTCTCAGTATTTCTCTCCTTTTTCTGATTCCCGCTGGTATTCTACAGTACGTGATTTACAACGGCCTTCATTGGGGTACCTTATTTTTCCTATTTTCGCTTCTATTCGTTTCTGCATTTCTGTACATAAGTGTTGGATTACTTATCAGTGTCATTTTGAAGAGCCAGATATTTTCCATATTCGCAATCATAGTTGGTTTTACTCTTGGACAGATATATGCCTTTATCTATTTTCCCAAAAATAATCTGGGACAATTTCTCATGGCAGGTTATGGTCAAATATCCAGTTTTTCAGAAAATTCCAACGTATACAACTACGGTGCTTTGATATATTTGGTTCTATCTCTTATAATTCTTTTTGCTCTTTATCCTCTCCTCATCAGAATTGGAATAAAAAGTGGGAGGTCGTGAAATGAGATTCTTCAGACTTTTTTTAATATTACTATGTATCTCATTGCTTCTCTTAGGGGGTTTTTACGGGGAAGAACGCAGTGTATCCTCTTTGGAGGTACACTCATTTCCAGTTACCCCACAATGCCAAAAATACTATGGTCTTCCAGATGGCACACCAGTTGCAAGGTTATCATTCCATAGCTATGGCTCAAGCTTCATAATCAGAGGTGTAGCTCAATCCTCTACTCTATCCAGTGTTAGCAAAAATATCAGTATACATTATACCATTCATCTATTCAAGATGAGTCTTAAAAATAACACATACATTTCAACTTATTCAACGATTATCAATGGAAGTGGAAAAGAATTCTGTATACCTATGAATACCGGTCCAGGGTCCTACAGAATGAATATTGCAGCAACACTTAATGTCGGCAATCTCACAACATCCCAGATACAAAAAGTGCAAGAAAATTTTCCCAGCAGTTCAGGTTTGATCAGAGTTGTTGCTTCTTCAGACAGTGTTCTATTACTTTATGGAGAAATATTTCTCATTTGCGCATTCCTTCTCTTCTTCATCGCAAATATAAGGATAATTTTCAAACACAGACGAATTAACTAGGATCCAGCGAACCTTTTACGTTCATACAATAGGAGTGATACCCCATTTATCTATCACAGGTGTATTTGTATTTAGACTGTTCACACTTATAAGTTATACCTTTACCCCCTCATTCAAAATTAGAGCTACTGATTTTGTTATATCGCTTATGTTTAAACCATAAAACTGTTATCCAGAGATTCGCGATTAATTGACAGGAATTGGAAAGATTGGCAGAACAGATAGAATATCTGTTCCTAAAAAATCCCGTAATCTATGTAAAAATAATTACTTTTTCAATTTTTAATGATGACACGAGGAAAGGTTAATGTGCACTATTAGTAATAGGTCGAAACAAGGATAATGATAAGAGAAAAATAATACCAATAAAGAACGTTAGGCCTGCAGTTCCGTATATGAGTGAGATATAATAGGCAAATATGTTGTGCGAAAAGTGAAAGAAGAGCCAGTAACCCATGGCGCTTACTCCGGATGGAAACACTGAACCCCACATGCTGGAGGAGTATTTCATTTCGAAGTGCCTTCTCCTTAATTTCAATGCATAGAAATACAGGATAAATATTGACATTATCGTAGTTATAATAAGCTGTGCATAGGCGATATATAGAAAGAAACTAAAAAGGAATGAGTTATGATTCATAGCGTTAACAATAAACTCTATTATTGATATTGAACCCAGACTTGTGATTCCAAAGTAGATAAAGGAAAGGCCGTTCAACGACTGGGTATGCCAAAAAAATTCCCTTGAGTTGATAAAGCGATCCAATATTAAAAACCACATTCCTGCTTCCCCTGCAGTTATTAGAATAAATGAGACTGGTACCGTAAAAATATTGGCGGACGACATGGAACCATAGATCGTTTCTATAAGAATTGAAAGGCTTAGAAAGACTATGAAAGGGAAAAAGTATACCGTTCTTTCATTTACTCCAATGGATTTTCCGTTTTCCTCAGTCCTGTAAAAAATTACCAGAAGTAAGATAAGGGATAGAGCACCCAAAATCATGAAAAAAGGAGATAAGATTTTTAAATGGGAATAGAAAAGCCTTGTGCCCAAGACAATAGAGCCTGCGGAGAATGTGAAAAGGAGCAAAATTTGCGTCAAATTTAATAACTCTGTTTTGAACCTGATCTCGATTATTCTCAGAGTGAATCCTGCGAATAGAATAAGGTAAAGAATGAAACCAAAATAAAGCAGAAATTGAGAAAGAAACATGAGGCGAAGGTGGTAAAAAGCCAGAGAAAGAATTTCAATACTCATTATTGCAGAAAATGATGATGGTGGAAATAAGTGTGCAAATTTCTTTCCCGTTTCCATAATTATCCACAAATTACTAGACGCCACATTAATATTATTATTTTTTTAAGTCAAGGTGTCTGGCAGTGAGAGCGTCTCAGTTATTCCTGCCTAGTATGTAACCAAGATTGCTTTCCTTTAGATTCAGGTTTTGGAACTTTGAGATATCCACATTTTCCAGATTGACCTCTTCGAATCGGTTAAAATATGAAATAGATATACTGAATATATGGCTGAGCAAACGAAGAGACTCTTTGGTACCAATGGTATCAGAGGTATACCCAATAAGGAACTCACTTCAGATTTCTGCCTTTCCATAGGAAAGGCCATAGGAACATACTTTGGCGGAACTGTTGCACTGGGCTCCGATAACAGATTGACAAAGGATATGTTGCTGGAAGCAGTAAATGCAGGAATCCTCTCCACAGGTACAAATGTTGTAAAAATTGGCGTGATGCCCACACCCGGTATTCAGTATTATTGTAAGACTCATTCCATTCCAGGTGTGATGATAACTGCCTCCCACAACCCTCCGCAATTCAATGGCATAAAGTGTATAGACAGCGATGGGACAGAACTAGCCCGGTCGAAGGAAGAGAAGATTGAGGAAATCTATTTCGATTCTGCTTTCAAAATTTCCAACTGGGATGTTATGGGAACCAACAAGGACGACAATACCGGTCCAGATAATTATCTCAATGGCGTAATGAGCAAAATTGACGTGAACAGGATAAGGGAAAGAAAGTTCAGAATATGTGCCGATCTGGGTAATGGTGCAGCCTACCTCACAACACCTGAGCTCCTTTCAAGATTGAAATGCAGTGTTGTTACATTGAACGCTAACCCTGATGGACTGTTCACATCAAGGGAATCTGAGCCAAAACCTGCCAATCTGAAATATCTCATGTCCCTTGTGTCATCTGGAGAATTCGATTTTGGTGTGGCCCACGATGGAGATGCTGACAGGACTGTTTTTATTGATGAAAAGGGAAACTTCATTGATGGAGATAAGACCCTATCCCTGTTTGTAAAACATTTTGTAAAGAAGGGTGACATGGTCGTAACGCCTGTGAGTTCGTCTGATGCCATAGAGGATATATGCAAAGAGTCTGGGTCTTCTGTTGTGAGAACAAGGGTAGGTGCCCCCATTGTTTCAAGAAGCATGATTGAAAAAAAGGCTACTCTTGGAGGAGAAGAGAATGGAGGGATCATATACGGTCCACACCAGTACTGCAGGGATGGAGCCATGACTCTGGGAATCATTCTTGATATTATGAGCAGAACAGGAAAGAAACTATCAGAATTGATCAGTGAGATCCCACAATATACCATAGTCCGGAAAACGATCCCTTCCACAGGTAAATTTGAAGAGTTTTCCAAAAAACTTGAAGAACATCTCAAAGGATACTCTGTTGATAGAATGGATGGGATCAAGGTAAGGAAGGATCATAACTGGGTACTTGCAAGACCTTCAGGCACAGAACCCATAATACGAATATTCACCCATTCTGATAAAAGGGAAGAAGCAGAAAGACTCATGAATGAAGTAACTGAACTTCTCAAATGAAGAAGTTCATGCCCCATATTTCTCCTGCCTCTCCGTGATCTGCATTGCATAGTTCATCACATCAAGTCCTCTTATACTGAAACCTGTTTTCATGCATGCATGTTCACTGAATTTTTCTGCGGGATTGACCAGTATTGAATCTGAAGCAAACATTATGGGTACAGGGTCTCCAGTGTGCTCACCACTTATGGACGATGTTGTATGATCTCCAGTGAAGATCACAAGGGTTTTATCCATGATCTCAGAGAGAGGTTCAATAGCTTCATCTATTCTCTCCATTACATGTCTCTTCAGCAATGGATCTCTATCGTGGGCTGCCACATCTGTGGCTTTTATATTTACCAAAATAAAATTGTATTTATGAAGATTTTCAATTATACTTCTTACCTTTCCATTATAATTGGTATCTGTGCTGCCTGTTACGCCCTTTACCTTTATTTCCTTCATGCCGACCATTTCGGCAAGACCTTTTATCATTGGAATTCCAATAATATATGCAGGATTAAGGTTGTACTTTACTCCAAAATTTTCTAGTTCCGGAACAACGCCTGCTCCTCTCAGTAGAAGCTCATTGGCCTCAGGCAGATTCCTCGATCTCAAATCCAAGTTGAAGGGGTGGTCGTTCAGGATCTCTCTTGATTTGACAAGATATTTTTTCAATAACATTGAGGTCCTTTCCCCTGATGGATCAAGGGGTTCAGGATCAACAACTGCTTTTCCTGCATGATGTGGATCAGTGTCTGAAATTTTATCCGAGAGATTCTTGCCCCTCATAACAAGTGCTGCCCTGTGTTCTACGCCTGATGCAACTTCTATTTCTATATCATCCACTTTCATGGAGATGGAAGAGCTCAATTCTGAAGTATTTTTAGTGATTCGTCCTGCTCTTCTATCTGTTATGATGTTTTCATCCCTTGTTCCATAGTTTGCCCTGAATGCAATGTCTCCTGGATTTACCTTCATACCCAATCCAAGAGCCTCAAATGGCCCTCTGCCAGTGTAATACTTTTCTGGATCGTACCCCAGTATGGAAAGATGGGATGTGTCCGAACCGCAAGTTATGCCATTGTGAAAGGGATGCATAACACCACAAAGAGACCTTCTTGCAAGTCGATTGAAGTTTGGCATATATGCAGATTCCATGGGCGTTTGCCCATTCAATTTGCCAGATGGGCGATCTCCAAGCCCATCCATAATGATCAGGACAATACTCTTTCTTTCGTTCATCGGTACCTGTGCTTGAAATATGTTCTTTAAATATAAGTATTCATCCACTCTATTAACCAGCTTCTATTAGCTTAAAAAGACCCGATGGAACATTAAATAAATACCTCATTTGGATGTTTAGGCATCAAACACACACAAATAATTGCAAACCAGTTCCATTCATTGCATAGATAGAGAGTGAGTCTGAGAGACTATGTTTGATATTTACTTGTTATTATAATTTTCAGTATAAACTATTATGGAAAACTATTTATAAGTTTAGCAGATCAGAAATTATGAGAACGATAAGAGAGAGAGAGAGAAAAGGAGAAAAAGGTTCATACCTGAGAACCCTGCACGTTCAATTGCCATTTTTGTGATGTTGATTATGATATTGAGTATGTTGGGAATCACCGGTATTGTTAATAATTATTCTTCGTCGGTTACATCAAATTTAAGAGGCGGAAAGGATAGTGTTCCAGAGCAGACATTTGTAACTAATGGAATTAGCCAATTATGTGTTACCTATCTTTGTACCCTTTGCTATCAGCATAAAAGTCCTAAATGTTACTCAACACTTGATCAACGAGTATACATATACGAAAATCAGGAATATTCATTATTGTTTTTTGTCTTGTGGACGGATTTGACTGCCAAAAACGGAGCCAACCTGAATTCAGCGAAAGCCGCTGGAGCATCCTCTACCATATATAATTCATTCACAAATCCGGGGTATGTTCTGGAATGCAAATATAATAAGTTATTGAACCAATGTATTCCCATTCAAGAGCCGTATGGAAATATGATTTCAAGGTCTCCCCACAGTAAAGTTCTTAAAACACAGTATGAAGCCACCACAATATCTTCTTCCGTGTCAGATGAAGGTGTATCCATGAGCGTGGGCGATACATATTATATTTATGCTTCGTGTGCATTACCTACTAGACTGACAGATCATCATTCCGACTGGCGTTTCATATGCAATGTAGGAGGTGGACTTGCCACTTCATTTAACACCTCTACAGCGGTTCACTTCAAGGATGGTTATAGAGCTGTAATTACAGTTACCTCCATTGGGAATGTGACATACCCCGGTAGCGGATGGTTCTCAGGTGTAAGTAACTGCGTAAACAGTATACAAAATACTATAATTACGAAAAAAATATTATCGTAGGTGAACTATGAAATTTCTTCATAAAGTTATTGTTTTTGTGGTCTGTCTTGCTATCATTTTCGGATCCTTATATGTGTATGTTGAAGTTCTCGACGCTAAGCCTACGTACACCATGGGGGTATCCGTACATTTCACAAAGGAGAACTACAGTAGCTGTGATAATGTAACCTTTTATCTGAACGTAACATGTTGGAAGGGATTCTCAGAATTTAAGGATCACACATACCCCGAGGACGTCTATGTATATATCACATATCTTGGAAATAAAACGCAGGATCTAGATAAATATATCTATAATACTGAAAAACAGACCAGCCTAGTTCAAGGAAATCCTTATCTGAACTGTTCAGCCGTGAAAGGTAATTTCCTTCCACAGGTAGAGTTGCCTTTCAACCTCAGCAACAAGCATCCTGATGACAGGATTGTTTGGAATTATACACAAACAAATAGTACACAGGGATTTTATGCCTATTGTGTTGCGGATGTTATGGGTCCGGGACTTACTATAAATGGCCATCGTCCCGAAGCAAGAGCTTCCTTTAATCCAAGATCCCCTTTTGAACTGAACTACCCGTATATTTATCTCTGAGAGAAGTGATCTTTTGAATAGAGAAACTATTAACACTAACAAGAAAGAATCGTTAAACGGAGATTTCCCAATTATAATAAGAGGGCTTTCAAAAAGATATACGTTTAAAAAAGAGGTCACTCTGAATGAGATCAGCATGTCTGTGCAGAAAGGCAACTGTATCTGTATTGTAGGCGCAAATGGAACTGGAAAAACCACTTTATTCAATATTATAACAGGAAATATCCCCTACACAAAAGGAGATGTCAGCATTAAGGGAAAAATAGGGTATTCATCAGAAATAAGCATAAATTTCCAGTGGTTAACGCTTAGGCAATACATAGAATATTTTTCTGGTCTTACAGGAAATACAAATGAGTTTAAAAATTACATAAAAATGTTGCACATGGACGGTGTGGCAGATAAAAAGATAAGAAATTTCTCAAAGGGCATGAAGAGAAAGGTTGACCTGATAAGAATGCTTGTCTCAGAACCAGATGTTTTTCTGATGGATGAACCCTTTGACGGCCTCGATCCTGTGGCAAGTAAGGAACTGATCCAACTGGTTAACAATCTGAAAAAATCTGGCAAGAGTGTTCTGGTAAGCAGCCATGATATGAGCTATGTCGAGCAGATTGCAGATAGAGTTTTCTTACTGAAGGATGGTAAAATAGGAGACATGGAAGAATACAAATCGGCGTATATAATAAAATTCATAGACACAGAAGGAAAAGCGGACGAGTCCTTGAAAGAACTGAAGAAAATTGAAGTTGAAAAAAGTAACGATCTATGCACTGTCCACGCACAAAATGCAGAAATCAGAGATAAGGTTATAGATCTTCTGAGAAAGAAGGAATTGAAGATCATTGAACAGAGAGCTAAAAGCTTGGAGGAGATTTATCTTGAAAAATTTAGTGAATAGTAGAAGGTTTTTAGCAACCATAAAATATCAGACCGGAAAGGACCTTTTAAACATTGCCAAGTCTTGGTATTTAACCGCCTTGATTATAGCGACTGTAGCTATAATGTTCGTGTGGTTCTACAGCGTGACTGTTTCCATAAAAACCTATTCTCCTGCAATCTTTTCGTTGAAAACATCAATTATAACCAACTTGCTTCAGTTTATATTTGGCACATACGGGTCTTCCTTTGTATTTGCCATAGGAATATTTCTCATTATTCCGGCCATTATAATCACGGATGATGTGGAAACTGGCAACTTCAAAATACTGAGAACCATAGATTTTAATGTCACAGGCTATGTTTTAAGCAAAATTTTATCGAGTTTGCTTTTAATCTTTCCACTGATACTTATAATGTCATATATGGCTGAATTTTTCCTTTTCTACAAAGGTTATATCATAAGCTCTGGCTTCATAATTGAACCCATTATTTTGAGCGGAACAATACTTGTGGTTCTTTTATTTCCCATTTCCCTGTCTCTACTTATTTCATCCATACTTCCAAATAAGGTTTTCTCAATGGTTATTGCAGTTTTAATTCCTGTGTTATCAATGATCGTTTCGGTTAACATTTCTAATGTAAATGGTGATAAATTCTCATCACTATTTCCCATGCAGATTCTCCATGTGTTGGCTGGAAACGCGACACAGATAAGTTCACAAACGACTTCCATATCTTTCAACATTTTAGCCGTCGCCATGACCGATCTAAACATCACTGCAGTCATGGAATCTGTTCTTTTCATGTTTATTTTTACCTGGATTGCAGTCCTTTTGAGAAAATACAGTGTCATAATCTACAGGAGGCTATTTGGTAAAAAGCAAATAAGTTAGGTGGAAAAAAGATGGAAGCATTAGCATATGATAATAAGATTTCAGCAAAAATGCAGGATGGGCAGCGAAACCAGTATAATAGGTCTAAATCCGTTGTAGCTGCAGGCAAGATGATAAGAATCGTTGTCGAATCCCTCTGCAAAGATAAGAGACCACCGTTGAGAAACTCAGACAGTGGAACATCCATGCTGAAAAAATGTCTTGAAGTTTGGAGGTGTCACATACATGTATGGTAAGAAATTTCTGATTGTCCTGGCAGTATTTATCGTTATAGTCATGTTGGGTGCAGGGATAAGAATCGCAATTCCTCAAAATTCTAACTACAATTATCTTAATGTGACTGTTGATTCCAAAGGGACATTCTATAATGAAACAATATCTAATTGCACAGTTAAACTTGATCTGAATGTCAGCTTTACAGGGAATAAATTTCCTTACGATATAAGCTTCGAAATCAATAGAGCTATTTATCTTGTATATTTGGGTAGTTATTCAAAAACAACAAACCTGAGCATTTATGAAAAAAGACTGACGGGAATTACGAACATCTCTGAGGTGAATAAAACTGATATTATTTCATCCACCCCTTCTGGAGCATTTGCATTCCTACTTAATAAGAATACAACAATGCTAACAAACAATATGAGCTCCCATACTTTTCGTTATTTTGGCATAAATGGAGTTTCAAATCATCCAAGCTCTGGTTTTAGAATATATGACGGAGTTTACGGGGTTGTACTAGGTGAACTGACTAGCAACAGTACAAGACGAGTAGTATTATCAAGAATAACCTATGTTAACAGAGTCATAGTTATTCAATAATCCATGTACCAATATATTTTTTCTGAAGTTCCTGACCTGCCAAAAATTTTCGTATCTGCCCATTCGTGCAACTTTATGACCTGACAGGGAATTATAAAATGTGCAGATATTGAAAAAGAAATGTAAATAATCTATGTTCCTTCTTCCCATGAATCCCTGTATCTGATCTGCTCTTCTGAAGGTTCATCAAGAGTTATGCCTAGACTGGACAATCTTATCTTTGCGACTCCAATATCAACATCCTTTGGCACAGGATACACCTTGTTCTTCAGGCTCTTATGATTTTTCAGCAGATATTCTGCAGTAAGAGCCTGAATGGCAAAGCTCATGTCCATGATCTCCACGGGATGTCCCTGACCTGCTGCAAGATTTACCAATCTTCCATCTGCAATTACATAAACTTTCTTCCCTTGCTTTGTTGTATAACAACTCACAAGGTCTCTTACCTGCTCAACGCTTGTACTCTCCTTTGCAAGCTTATCAAGATCAATCTCGTTATTGAAGTGCCCTGCATTTGACATTATGATGCCATCCTTTGCACCTCTCAGAGCCTCTATATCGACAACAGATTTTACTCCTGTAACTGTAACAACCATATCGGATATGGAAACGGCCCTCTTTACCTGCATAACCTGGAATCCATCCATGAGTGCTTCATTTGCCCTTACAGGATCAACTTCAGTCACAATAACGTTTGCACCCATGCCCTTCATCCTCATTGCAACACCCTTTCCGCAGAATCCATAACCCACAACAGTAACTGTCTTTCCTGCAATGAGTATATTTGTTGCATTCATGATGCCGTCCATCACGCTCTGTCCTGTGCCATATCTATTATCGAAAAGGTGTTTCATATCGGCATCATTCACATCAAACATAGGAAACAGCAATTTTCCCTGTTTTTCCATGTTGATTAGCCTGCTTACACCGGTTGTGGTTTCTTCATTCCCTCCAATGACATCTTTTCGCATCTCAGAACGTGTGGTATGGAGTAGTTTTACAAGATCGCCACCGTCATCCACTATGATCTGGGGATTACTGTCCAGAACCTTGTTGAGATATTCGTAATATTCTTCCTCTGTTTCGCCTTTTTTTGCATAAACCTTCATTCCGTAATCGTCCTTTAGAGACTTTACGACTGCATCATCTGTGCTCAAGGGGTTGCATGATGACATTGTTACATCTGCCCCTCCTTCCTGCATGAGCAGGGCCAGAATGCCCGTTTTTGCCTCCACGTGCAGGGCCATTCCTAGTTTTACCCCCTTGAAAGGTTTTTCTTTGATCATTCTCTCCCTTATGCTTGCGACAACTGGCATGTGGGTTCTGGCCCACTCAAGTCTAAGATATCCGTTACTTTTCATCAATATTACCCCTGAAATTATGAGGATCAATTTTCAACAAAATGCCTCCTTTCATCATACTCACATCAAGTATAACATTTCTCATTTCTTTTTGTGCTGATGGTGTTTTCTGGCCGCCTTCTGGAAGGATTATATCGCCCACAAAAAGGTAGTATTCATCAATAAGATCATTTTCCAGCATCTTCGTGGCCGTATATTCGCCACCTTCCACAAGAAGTCTGCTTATTCCCCTCGTTTTGAGTTGCTCCATTGCCAACATCAGATCAAAGGGTTTTCCGCAGTGTATAAATTCTGTATTGATTCCATATCTACCCTCTTTATTTGAATTCAATACAATGGTTTTTCTGGAATCGTCCATGATCTTGAACTCTGTTCCAAGGTTTACTTCAGGATCGATCACTATCCTTGCTGAATTACCATTTTCACGGCTCAGAAGTGCAGGATTATCATTTCTTACCGTATTCTTTCCAACAAGTATGCCATCGCAACTGTCCCTCAATTTCATTACTCTTTCCATGTCCTCAGGGGAAGATATCACTACCCTTTTACCAGAAGGACCTGAAATGTATCCATTGAGGCTCTGTGCCATGTTCAGAACTGTATGTGGTCTATTCAACATTATACCATATGTTTCATGTATATTCTTTTTTTCTCTTGAACCATCAGCACAGTATTCATTCTGAATTTAATACCAAAAATTTACATCTGAACCACGGCAGGAGTATGATTCTACCCTTTTACTAGCCATCTGTTGAATGAGAATCAAACTAAATTTCATCTAAAACACATTAATGATCCGCCTACTTCTTCATAAATATTAATATCATACGCTGGAATCATTGAAAGTGATCGACGCCACAATGGAAATTATCAGAAGCCATTACTTTGGTGGTCAAGAGATCAAACTGTATGAGCATCAGGAGAGAGCCATAGAAGAGATACAAAAGGGCAAAAGCGTACTTGTATCAGTTCCCACCGCATCAGGGAAATCCCTCATAGCATATTACGCCATATTGCAGGCTTCACAGAAGGGTCTGAAGTCAATGTATATTTGCCCTCTTAAGGCTCTGGCAAGAGAAAAATATGAGGAATTGAGAGATCTTTCAGAAGGAAAATTCTCGGTAGGCATAAGCACAGGCGATCTTGATTCTGGAACTGATGTGATAAGCCGGTATGATGTGATTGTATGCACTTCGGAGAAGGCTGATTCCCTAATGCATCATAACCCGGATTATTTTGATGAGATTGCAGTGATGGTTGTTGACGAAGTGCATAATGTGGGAGACCCCACCAGAGGACCAACCCTCGAGGTCATCTGTACAATTTCACGAATGGTGAATCCTGACCTTCAGATAGTGGGCCTTTCCGCAACTCTTCAGAATGCCAATGTCATAGGAGAATGGCTCAATGCCACAGTAATAAGGAGCGATTTCAGACCTGTTCCTCTGGAAAAAAATATTGTGTTCAAAGATAAGATCATAAACGAGGATATGGAGGAGATAAGAAAACTCAAGCGGGATATATATGAACTTGTGAGCATGATTCTTGACGATGGAGGACAGGTTCTCATTTTTCTCAATACGAGGAAAAGAACTGAGAAATTTGCCATGGATATTGCAACACAGATGGATAGCAGATATTCACACCCGGATCTTGATGTGCCCGGTGAAGAGAATGAGAGAGCCATAGAAATGCTAAGGAAAACAGTTGTCCACGGTGTTGCCTTTCATCATGCAGGTCTGAACATGAAGGCTAGATCCTTCGTGGAAGAGGGTTTCAAGAACGGGATTATAAAAGTTCTCACAGCTACACCCACCCTGGCTGCAGGCATTAATCTTCCAGCAAGAGCAGTCATAATAAGAGACATCACAAGATTTTCAGATGGTTATTCTTCTTTCATACCAAATATGGAGATAGAACAGATGCTTGGAAGAGCCGGTAGACCAAAGTATGATAAATATGGAACTGCGTACATTTACTGCCAGTCCCCTGCAGCAAGAGAGAAAGTTGAGGATCTTTTTACCAACGGTGTTGAACCTGTAAATTCAGCAATGGGAAAGGAGAAAGTTATCAGATTCAATACACTTGCCCTCATAAGCAACGGTTTCT
The DNA here is from genome assembly GCA_021799315.1 of Thermoplasmata archaeon. Lineage (GTDB taxonomy): Archaea > Thermoplasmatota > Thermoplasmata > Thermoplasmatales > Thermoplasmataceae > Cuniculiplasma. The sequence continues at coordinate 21,265 of JAJZAR010000006.1, forward strand.
GCAACACCAGAGAGCAGATATACCACTTTTTTGATACAACGCTTTATGCCTATCAAAATAAGAAAGGGGAACTGAGGGATGATATAGACCATGTTATTGATTACCTCAATAACTATGGTTTCATTAAGGAAAGATCGGGCTTTCTTGAGTCGGAAAGGCTTGGAAAAATCACGTCAGATTTGTATATTGATCCGGAAACTGCGCAGATTATCCTCGATATGCTTGAATCCAGTGAAAGTGAACCCGATCCCCTACTTGTTCTATATAATCTGTGCAAAACGCCAGACATGATGACGCTCTACGTGAACAGAAATGATCAGGATATTTTATCGGGAATTTTTGATTATCTCGGCATAGAGGCAGAAGATGAAGATGATCTCAAGGCAGCAAAGACTGCCCTTCTGCTCAAGGCATGGATTGATGAGGTTCCCATATATGAAATAGAGGAAAAATACAATGTGGGATCTGGGGATATTGAGGGAAGAGTGTCAACGGGTGAATGGATATGCATGGCAGCTTCAAGAATTGCAGCCGAATTCAAAAGGGAGTATGCACATTCACTCGATGTATTGAGTTTGCGTATCAGAGAAGGTGTGAAAGAAGATATTATGAAACTCATAACAATTCCTGGCGTTGGAAGAGTGAGAGCAAGAAGGATGTATACTGCTGGCTTGAAAACATTGCAGGATGTAGCTGAAACAAGCCCGGAGAGGCTATCAACTCTCAGAGGCATATCCACAACTCTCGCGGTAAATATCATAAGGAATGCTAAGAGCATAGGTGAACGCATTGGATGACGTAAAATACCTCAAAGTTCAGAAAGAAGAGGCGAACGTAAAACTTCATACTCTGAGGCAGAACGGTTTTCTATTGGATCTCTACGAGATCAGAAAGGATGAGAATCATGTGTATATTCCAGTTTCATCAGAATATGAGTCAGAAAACCTGATTACTATGAGTGTCGAACCAAGGGAACAGAAAGTGATGCCAACAGGGCATGCCGGCTCCTTTGATCTCATAGGACACATAGCACTTATTCATGAAAGGAGAGGACTGGATACTGACAGCGTTGTCTCCTTTATACTGAAATCCAAACCAAACATTAGAACCATATACCTTGACAGAGGGATTCACGGTGATATGCGCCTCAGAGACCTTCAGATTCTCCATGGCGAGGACAATTCCCTTACAACTTACAGAGAGAATAACATCATAATGAAGGTGGATGTGAAAAAGGTCTATTTTTCTCCAAGATTATCCACTGAGAGGATGCTTCTGGCCAAAGCAGTAAAGGATGGGGAGAAAATTTATGATATGTTCTGTGGCATAGGACCAATCACCCTTAATATTGGCAGAACAAGAAATTGTAAAATATTTGCCTGTGACATGAATCCGGACGCCATAAAACTCATGATTGAAAACCTGTCATCAAATAAGCTTATGTCCACTGTCTTTGTAAACGAAGATGATTCCTATGCCGTTCTGGAAGAACTGAACTCTATGGACAGAATAATCATGAATAACCCCGTAAGTAAATACAAAGATCTGGATAGGGTTGTGGCAAAGCTGAAATTAGGAGGACGTCTTAACATATATTTTGTTGATAATCAGGAAGGCATTGGAAACGAGATGTCAAAGCTTCTTGAGTATGGCCTTGAACTGGAGATGAAAAGAGTTGTTCATGGGTATTCTAGCAGCCGCTCATTGTACAGTCTGCAGTACAGGAGGACTAAATGAGTTTGAGCAAGAAGCTGGGTGATCTGACAGAACAGATTTACGAAAAAGTGCTTCTGGAAAGGATTGTGAAGGATGGGAATATTCCGTATCACGTTGGAATCATCACCGACGGAAATAGGAGATATGCCACGAGCATGGGAATGGATTCAAATCTGGGGCACGTTAAGGGGAAGGAAAAACTCGAAGAGGTTCTTGAATGGTGTATGGAAATAGGCACAAAGGTAGTCACAGTATACGCATTTTCTACGGAGAATTTCAAAAGAGGCAATGAAGAGGTGGAATTCCTGTTTAAACTCATAAGCAGATCCCTGCTCAATCTCATGAGTGACGACAGGGTTATCAACAATAAAATTCGTGTTAAAGTCATAGGAAGCATTGAATCTGTACCGCTCTACTTACAGGAATCGATAAAAAAGGTTGAGGATTTCACAAAGGATTTTGATGGCTATCATCTCAATATTGCTGTGGCCTATGGCGGAAGAGAGGAAATCATTGATGGAATCCGTAAAATAGCTCAGGAATACAAGGATGGAAAGATAAATATCTCAGACATAAACGCATCAAACTTCAGAAAATATCTCTATTATGGATCTCTTCCCGATCCTGATCTCATTTTGAGGACCAGCGGAGAGGAGAGAATTTCAAACTTCCTTCTCTGGCAGGGTGCCTATTCTGAACTGTATTTCTCAGATGTTTACTGGCCAGATTTACGTAAACTTGAGTTTCTCAGAGCTGTCAGATCATACCAGACAAGAAAGAGGAGGTTTGGCACCTGAATGTTCCTTGGCGTCGATGACACAGATTCTAGAACTTCTGGCTGCACCACATATATTGGTTTTCAGATCGCAGCTTATTTCAGTGACAGATTGAATGAATTTCCTATGCTTGTGCGACTCAATCCCAATCTACCGTATAAGACAAGAGGAAATGGCTCCGTTTCCCTGAGCCTCGGGAATAAGGGAAATCACTCCAGAGAGATAGGATCCTTCAACGGAGAACCAATATTTTTACGGGATGGTAAAGAGAGCACCATGAACGATGTTTCAGAAATGACTCGATTCGCGGAAAGTGTTGTCAGGAGATTTTATGTGCCTGGAGAAGAGAATACAAACCCCGGAATTGTTGCTGTTAAGGAAAAGCTTCCGGAAAAACTTTACAGAATGGCACTTGAAATGGATGTGTGCAAGGAATGCGTGAAAAAGGTACTCGCAAAACATGATGCAGAATATATAGAAATAGGAAACGGAAGAGGGATTATTGGGGCCGCAACCTCTATCGCCTGGCCGGGGAAGCGGCACACCTATGAATTGCTCACCTATGCATATCCTCAACCCCAGCACATAAACGAAAATATTAAATCAGAAATTACGGAAATTGCCAATGAATATGATTCCACATTCAATAATGGAGATAGGGAAAAAACATGCCTTTTCCCAAGGGAGAGAACGCCCGTAATATATGGAATAAGAGGAACAAACTCCGAGGATCTTATGAAAATACAGAAAAGAATAGGTGAGAAATACCCTGAGTTTTCAGAAAACTTCATTATTTACAAGTCAAACCAGGGAACGGACGATCATATAATTCCATATAAAGGTGGAGTAATGAAGGAATACGCATCCTATTCCGTTACAGGGAGAATTTCGAAGCTGCCACAAAGGAGAATAGGCGGACATGTATATTTTTCCGTTGTTTCTTTGGACCAGGAAATAAACTGTGTAGTATTTGAGCCTTCAAAATCCTTCAGAGATTCAGTGGAAAAACTTGAGAAAAATGATCTGGTTACTCTTTACGGCTCCTACGGACTTGATCATCTGAAGATAGAAAAATTAAGAATTGTATCAAAATCTACGGTGTATTTGCGGAAAGCGCCCCACTGTAGGAATTGCATGAAAATAATGCATAATGAAGGAAATCTTACATACGAATGCAAACAATGCGGTTCCGTTTCAGAACCGATATATGAAAAAAAGAGGGAATTAAAGGTTCAGCTGTCAATGGAACCGCCCGCATATGCAAGGAGACATCTTTCCATGCCATGGAAGCTGGAGGGGATGAAGCTTGAAGAACCTTGAATTCAATGTGGCGGTAACTGGTGTTCCTGGCACAGGAAAAACAACACTTTGCAGAGAGCTTTCTCTGAGTGGATACAGGGTTATAGATCTAAACGAAATGGCTGAAAAGTATGGATGCACAAACAATGAGGAGGTGTCCATAGACTGCATGGAAAAACATATGCAAAATATCAAGGGATACCTACTGGATGCACATTACTCTCATCTGCTCAATGTGTATGGTGTCATAATAATGGAGTGCTCTCCAGATATTTTGATGGAACGCCTGCTTTCAAGAGGATATAACCCGTCAAAGATCAGAGAAAATGTGGATTGCCTCCTCAGCGACTCCCCCTGGTTTGAGTCCAGAGATCTGTATCCCGAAACAAGGATTCTCCGGATCAGAAGTGAAGAATGGGGTATATTAAATAAGGCGGAGGAATTTATCCGGAGATTGGAGATAAAGTATAATGGCACTAGATAGTTACAGAAGTAAGGCTGGTCCCGCACTGGAAAGACTCAGCAAACCATTCATGAAATTCAATCCCAACAGTCTCACAATTAATTCCTTTATTCTGGCTCTCATTGCAGCAGTATTTCTCGGCATTTCCGGAAGATATATTCCATCGTATTACCTCATATTGGCTTTCATTCTGATCGTTCTATCTTCCTTGCTGGATGCGCTGGACGGTTATGTGGCGAGAAAGAAAAATATCAGTTCAAAGTATGGTGATATGCTGGATCACACCTTTGATAGATATTCAGATATAGCCATGATTACGGGATTTACCTTTTCCATATTTGGAAACCTGTATATCGGAATGCTTGCTCTGGGTGGAGTTTTCATGACAAGCTATCTGGGCACACAGGCTCAGGCTCTTGGAATGAAGAGAAATTATGGCGGAATACTGGGAAGAGCAGACAGGCTCGTCATCATGCTAGTTGCCATCGTTGTTGAACTAATATATCCTTTTCATTACACAATCTACATCATTCTGACTCCTTTTACCATCATGCTCATTTTTTTCTTTATTGCGGGATATGCCACATCTGTTGAAAGATTTGCCAAAACGTTGCGTGATCTGAAGGATTAAATCGATGTCAAATGATATTAACCAGAATGCTCAATGAAAATACAAGTCCATAAATTAGTGTGCAATGATAGAAATGTTTTTATACTTTGAAGACGTCAGACATCAATGCTGCACATGTCTGCCAGAAAAAGAAGAGGAATTTCTAGAAAAAAGGAGATTCCCTTTGGAAGTTCCAATCAGGATAAAGAAGTGAGAAATGGGTTTATTGTTTCCATAGTTTCTATAGCCCTTCTATGGTGGATACCAATTGTCGGCCCTCTTATGGCTGGTTATGCAACTGGTAGAAAATCAGGAAACGTGGAGCATGCACTCACAATATCGCTCATAATGTCGGCAATGGTTACCTTCGTTTCACTTTACATGATATCAAGTTCTATTCAGTCAATGAGCTTTATCGGGTATTATCTTAAAGACGGCATTTATGCATTCTCAAATTCACCTCTCATAGGTGGATCAAACCTGTTGGTCTACACTCAAACGTTCAACGGTGTGATAATGTCCATGGGAATGATTCTTCCTAGCAGTCTGATCATATTCAACTCATGCTCCTTTTTAGGAGGAACTGTGAGTGCAACAAACAGGGAAGAGAGAGGCAGAAGTGCGCCTTTTGGTAGAAATACATCCTATTCTCCAAACCCAATGGTGCAGAAAGGGACAAGACACATTCCTGTAAGATACGAAGACGATATAGAAAGTTCATCCCATGAAATAGGCACGTATAACGAGGATTCTGAAGAAGAAACACCCGTTATGATGAACAAGCTTTAGACGATAGTTGTTCCAAAACCCTTCTCTTAAGTGATTTTTGTACGCAGGATGAAATATGTGGAATATTACTTATTTTTGAATTTTACCGTGAGATTGATCGGGCATATCTGAATGAACACAAATGTTCACAATTACCTCTAAAATCTTAATATGCTCAGTGTAAATGCCCTGCTATGATAGATATCAAATTGCTCAGAGAATCTCCAGAACAATTCAGAGAGTCCCTGAACCATAGAGGTGGTGATCCAGCTCTGGTTGATACATTTTTAGAACTTGATCAGAAATGGAGAGAGAATGTGAAGAGGATAAATGACCTCAGAGCAAAACGAAACACAATGAGCTTGAAGATATCTGAGCTTGTAAAACGGAAAGAAAATACAGAAAGCATAAAAGACGAGGTTAGGGACCTGAATCAGAATCTGGTAGCCATGGAGGCAGA
>JAJZAR010000096.1 GCA_021799315.1 Thermoplasmata archaeon
ATCTGTCATGATTTCTATGACAATCATGGCTGGAATATTTGCTCTAAATTCTATGATTCACAGTAAGCCCGTGAAAAAAATTTCAAATACAAAGAATATGAAAAAAGAGATTCTTGAAATTCTCCGGGAGCTGGAATATCTTGAAATCCCGTGATCGTTTCCATTAAATTCTACTCGCGCGTCTAAATTTTGTAAGTTAATCCCAAATATATGTGGAACTGAATTATTAAGAGATTTATGTGATCCTTGCCTGATTATGGACCATAGTCCTTCAGTTATGCGAATATATGAAAGATCGGGCACAAATCAAATTTGTTTCTATATATTTCCAGCGAAACTAATTTACAATGAAATTTACTGGATTACTGGAAAAGATCACATTGGGGCTAATTGATAACAAGGATGGATTTTCCATCTGCTGGTTTATACAATGCCCTTTCTCCTAAGCCCATCCAGTCCTTCTGCAATATTGGCCACTTCAAAGCCCTTGTCGGCAAGGAAAATTGCGCCGTATAAACTTCTATTTCCGTGTTCGCAAATGATGGCATATTTTTTATTCTTGTCCAATCTCTCGTGTTCCGTAAATAGATCGTTTAGAGATATAAGTTCTGCACCTTCAATTGTGCCCATAGCCCATTCCTGTGGCTCTCTCACATCAATTATCTGAAATTCCTCTGCTCTCTGTTCATATTCTTCAGGTGTCAGGTTAGTGGCATATGCCTCCTTCGCCTTGCTGCTCTCAAGGAATTCTTTGTATTGAAAAGCATCCATGTTCTTTCTGAATTGTTTCAGTTCGTCCAAAGCCTTATTCTTTTCCTCTTCCGACTCATAAAGGAGAATAAACTCTCCTCTATTGCTATCCATAAAATTTGAAATTTCGTATCCCCATCTCTGCTCCACGTACGGTGCAAGTATGGAATTTGGGATATGGCCATTCATATATGCTTCAAAAGGTCTCATATCAAGAATTAAGAGTTCTCCCTTCGAAAATTTATCAATAGCTTCGCTCAACTTTAACATAATTTGACATGACTTTCTTAAATTTAAAGTGTTACGAAATTTTGGTAGGGTAGAATGAAGAGGGTGGTTTTACTTGGCACTAGCATGTGAAAGTCCTACTCTTCTTTAAGTCTGTTGTATGCAAGATATTTTTTGATAAGCTCTTTCCCTATTGATGGTCTGACAATTTTCATAGCTTCAAGGATAAAGTCTGTGCCTATGTATTTTTCATCTTTAGTTTCTATGGCATTGAGAAATGCCCTCTGGGATGTGTATCTGAAGAGATATTCTATATCAGCAGCACTGTAACCTTCTGTTTTTTCTCCGAGTAAGTCCACATCAATATTTCCCATTCTCTTTATCCTCTTCATATACAGGTTGATCATCTCTTTTCGTGCCTCGATATCAGGAGGAGGAATGAAGATCATTCTATCAAATCTCCCTGGTCTTGTTACCGCTGGGTCAAGATTCCACGGTACATTGGTTGCACCAAGGAGTATCACTGGAGACTCTTCAGATCTGGAACTGAATCCACCTATCTCATTTAGAAATTGAGAAACACCTCTCCTGGCAGCTTCACTTGAGGAACTATCTCTCTGAGGGAATAGACTGTCAAGTTCATCGAAGAACAGTATACATGGACTCAACTGCCTGGCTGCCGAGAAGAGAGCACTTATGTTTTTTTCAAAATTACCAAACCATTGGCTGAAGAGGCTCGATGGGTTCACGTAGATAAATTTCAATCCTGCTTCTCTGGCAAGCGCCTTTACAAGATAGGTTTTTCCATTGCCAGGAGGGCCATAAAGAAGTATTCCTCCTCCGAGTTTCACATTGAACTCTTTAGCCATCTCTGGGAATTTTAATGGGTATATGATCTGTGTGTATAAGTCCTCCTTTACCTCTTTCATGCCAGCGACTTCACTCATTAGTGGGCCTGTTCCTTCATCAAGGTATAACCCCAATTCCGAAAGAACTTTTATGGGTTGAGCAGTATCGTTCTTCTTTGTCTCTTCCTTCCCGATGTTTTTTATGGCAAATTCTAGAGAGTTGATCTGCCTGTTTATCTTGGCACGCTCTATCATGTCACCTGTTTTTGCTTCTGCCCTAAGGATTTTTAAAGCCTCGTTAAACTGCTCAATTGCACTCTCCTTGTTACCATCGGAAAGAAATTTAATACCTATTTTAAGGTATTTGCCAGCATCATTTTCCATTTTCGGATCTCCCTCTCTGTCTGATTATTTAATACTGAATCTCATGCATGTCTTAAATATGTTATTGATGATGATTTGCACCATAACTTTTGCGCATTATCCCTAACTTTTTTCGTAAATACAAAGATTGCAAATAAATATAAGGAAGAATTGTATATTTAAATTGTATGCCAGTGGAAAGCGGATGTGTGGCGATATTCAGGAGAGCACTGGAAGAATCGTCAAGAGATTATAGAACACTGATGAACCATGATATGAATTCAAGAAAGAAATTTTACATGGAATTAGGCGATATGTATATTGAGATAAAAGTCCACTGTGAGGACAAACTCGGTAAAGAGATGGCTGCTGCAGCACGTTCCAACCTGAAGCTTGCGCAACTTAAAGTTGCGATTGCCATAAAAGAAGGGTTGAAAAATGGGGGTAAGGTAGACAGAACTGCCAACGAAATGGTATCTGCGTTTTCAGAAGATGAATATGAGGCCATGAAGAGGTTAGAGAGATTCTCAGTAATTGATTCTATGAGCAGCGAATCCATAAGGGATTTTCTGAAAACAAGCGATAATCAAATTTATAAACTAATAAAAGAGTGGTATAACACAAACATGGACAATTTTTTATCATCAATGGCGATCTTTGATGAGGGCAGGGTAAGTATTGAAATACGAAAAGCAATGGAAGAGAGATATAATACGCGTTTCCAAAAAATAACGGAAGGGATAATATCATTCATTCAGAGTGACCCAACACAATTAAAGAAACTTTTTGATGACTATGAAAGAGAGATAAAGTTATCCATGGATCTGGAACACAGAACCTCAGATGTGGAAGAGAGACTTAAAAAGTTAATTTCCAGCAACAGGATGACAGATCTCAAAAACGGTGTCATGGAGGCCACTCTCCTTCTGAAAAACAGAGATTTTGAATCTTTACGTAAATTGAATATACAGTCCCTTCTGGAAGGCCTCCGAACCATAGAAGGAGAAATGAACAGTGGCATAAATGAAATTGAAACGGATCGATTAAAGATTGCAGAGGCAATTAACAAGGATAAAAAGGACGGGCTCCGTGATATGGAAGTGAAGCGAATAGATGCAACCTTAGCGGAACTGAAAAATAAAGTGGAAAACGATGTTTCTGCAAACATTGGAATTCTATCAGTTATAAACAGCGTTCTGGATAATTCTTCCCGTTATGGTAAGGACACTTTTGGCACGGAATTCACATGCTCCATCGAGGATGCAAAGGTCAGGGAAGTAGCATTCTTTGAATCTGTCGACTATATATTTAATCGCGAAAATACGCTCTCCCTGACAAACCCTTCCAGTCAGGAGAATATGAACATTTATCTGAAAGACCTTGTAAACAAAAAGAGGGCTTCAAAACTTCTCATACCTGAGGTTACTGAGGGTCATACATCACAGACAACATCTGTTCTTTACCGATATCAACGAGATAGAATATTTGGGAAAGGAACCCGGTTATCAATGGCATTCATATTTAATGTTAACAGAAATCATGGAGACGCAGGAAATTCGGCAAGGAAACTTAGTATATGCAACACGCCCTTTACAAATATGGATCTTGCCAGAGTAATGGGAGCTATAATAGAGAGTTCGTCCATGGAAGATTCTTACATAATAGCCATTGTTGGTTCTCCCAATGGATTTGAAAAGGCAGTTATTGATAATGTGAGAAATCAAAAGGGTTCAGGAATTCAAAGCAGAAAGTTCAGTTTGATCCTGATGGACACGCGAAATGGCAATCTCGTTGGAGGAGACAGTGATATTCAGGCAACACAGATCATCGATTTCATGAATGAAATAACGGGTTCATCTGGCAAGGAAGAAACGGAAAAGATATGGAAGGAAACAGAGGATGAACTATCTATTGCCGGGATATCCCGGTTAGGTTCCATTGTTAGAGTCACTGGAGCCGAAGAAAAAAATGTACTGTCAGTTTGGTCAGAAATGGAAAAAGCAAGGAAGGGAAGCATTTCCAAAATGCACGGTGAGAGAGTTTTCAAAAAAAAATGAACATTCAATAATAATGATTTCATTCAACGAAGGTAAATTACCCTCCAAGGAAGGTATCTGAATCGGTGGTCATGAATGATTGAAATAAGCTCTAACTTTAAGGGATTACTTTTCCTTTGGACATTGATATGCCTTCTTATTTTGCTAAGTTACTCAATTGGAACCATAGAGGAAAGAAAAAAATTGAGAGCATTTTCTGCAGCCCTTGACAGAAACGCATTCAATGAATCTCGAAGAGGAATGAGAAATTCTGGAATTTTTGTAATTTTTTCCAACATTCCTTTCATTGGATTCATCTTCATGTTCATGTTAGCTTCAAGTTCGGCAAGAATTGCAGAGGGGTTAAGAAGGATGGGTATAAAGACAGGGAAAGCCCCCAATCGATTCTCCTCAATTGCGCTGATCAGCGGACTTGGCATGCTTCTTGGCCTTTTCATCATCAATTTCAATTTTGGCGGTAACCTCATAACTATTAAGCCCCATTATGCATTGCCAGCCTCAACAATTGTATATTATACTGAGATTTTTTGGGTTCCTGTATTTCTGACTCTTGAGGTTGGTACTTTGCTGTCGTTTTCCTCCAGAGGCACAGGAATTGTTACATCAATATTTGGGGTTCTTTTTCTTCTCATATTCATCGGCATTTCTTTCAATTATCTCGGAACAATTTCACAACTTCTTTATTATTCAATTATTACAGAAATATTAATAGGCTTAATGTTTATAATAAACTATTACACAACAGGGTCAATGCAAAAGAGAGGTTCGATGAATGTGAATAACTATGGAAGTAAATCTGGCAATTCAGGAATGAGTGTTCAGGACGGTGAAAATCGTGGCTACAAGCCTCAGTTTCAGAAAACAGTCAAGGACGGTAATGTGGAAAATACGGTTCCTCAGAGAAATGTCACATCACCTTTTAGTCAGGATCAGTATATACTGACAAGAGAAGAGCAGAGAAACACCATAGCAATAATAGGTCCTCCTGGTGCAGGAAAAACAACATTTCTTGCTTATTTTTTCCACTTTTTAGACAATATTGAATCCACCCTAAATGTTGAAGATGACGTTACCAGTGGCATAGAACTTATGGATGAATATATAAACAGAATATTTTCTGAGTCTAAATTTCCTCAGCTGACTGCAAAGGATAGGGTAGGAGAGGTCATCTTTAGATTCACAAGAAAAAGGAGAATGAGCGAAAGAAGTGTTATTCTAAGGATCAATGACATAGCCGGTGAAACTTTCAACAGTCTTCAGGGCGGTAGAGATCAAGATCGGAA
>JAJZAR010000007.1 GCA_021799315.1 Thermoplasmata archaeon
TCCTTTCATGGTTTAAGTGTGCCCTATTACCGTTATTCAAGATTGTTAAAGGTAAGGCAATTTTACACTGTCCATTCGGATATGCTTTAGCCTTTTGCAATGTTTACGCAAAATAAAAATAGAGTATGGATGGTGTAATTGGAAAACTTCAATTCGACTATACATTCACACAATGGTAGGCGAAAAAACTATAATTGCTAATGGGATTTGCTAAATGTGGGGATAGTAGATATCGTATTCAAAAATACTGCGCCATTTGTGCTGATGACTGTGATTGCCGCATTTCTTTGGATTTATGGGTATACGGTAAGTTCAAGCACACTGACCATTGATGGATGGGCTGTTTTCATAGTGGGCGTAGTGCTCCAGTTTGCATACCTCATTCTGAGATTTGTATCATGAGAGAGAATGGTAGCGTCATCACAGGGATGCACCCTTGCAATATAAGGTGGATATTAACTCAATCTTGGTTTTACTTAATCTGAAAAGAAAGAAATCATGGGTTACACCAAAGGATATGGGCCTTTGGATTATGTTTTCAGGATGTAGTAATTAAATTCCTTATGAATTTAGTGTTCAATGGTCAGAGGTAATAAATACATGAATTTTATATATTAAATAATGGAGCATGATGAAATTCAGCAAATTCTTGATAACTTCACATTGAAGCAGCTGAAAAGCAAATTTCTGTCAAAAAAGGAAATCATTTTCCAGTTTGGCGAGAGAACAGATGATGGTGATGGTATTAGATATTCTTGGCCTGAAGCGATATATGTGAAAATTTTAAAGAGGCATACTGAAGCCTCTAGAGTTATTGTCTTCGGCGGCCAGATAATCTCTTTAAAGCTAAGGTATGACAGAGTATCATTTTCAACTCCAAGCGAACTTATTCCTAAGCAGCTGCCAGATTTCCTAAGCGAAATGATGGATAGATATGAGAGCGGGATACCGTTGACCTATTTTGACGAAATAGATATTCACAGAATTAAGTGAATTCAGACATTTTGTAAATATTTGTTTATTTTTCAAAAAAATCACTATAAGAGATATTAATTTCATATGCTTTTATAAAAAAGTGTATGAAAATGCAATTTCCCGTTTTTTGAATATACACGCAGAGTTAGAGCTTTAAGGCATAAGCTGTGTTTCGTATACTTTTTGCAAAAAATTCTATGCTAAATGGACTTTCGATCTTTGAACGCTATAAGCGATCTAACCTATATCTTTAAGAGGTATTGGAACACCGGTATCTGATATGGAGAAAGGGAAAAGATGTTCAATGAGCCACTCACGTTTGAACCTCCCCTAATCCCAAATCACCAATAAGCATTCTCTTTCCATCGGGAAAGTAATAAGTTTCTGCGATCCTGATCGTTTCTCCATGCATAAGATATGGGCGGGAAGTGCGATACATGCTATGAGTAGATATAGATACCATCTTAAAATGCACAGTATAGAAATCGTGTACGATCTTGAAAACAGAATGTGAAGAGGTCAGATAGGAAACGATCGTAAGGGATTTCAAAATTTACTGAATAAACTGATCCTTGTGGAGAAGAGTAACAACCAGAATATTGCTGCGGTATTCATGAACCCCACCGCAAACTATCATGCGCCACTGAAAGCATTCCTTTAATCCAGCAGACACATAGTGATCTTAAACAACATTATTCCACTTCTTTCTTTCCCCATTTCCTTCTCTTCTTTTCTCCAGATCCATCTTCATTGCCATCTTCACCCAATCTATCCAGTTGGTTGTAAAGGTCACCCACAATGTTCTGACATTTTATCAGATTCTCCTTTGCTTCATTAAAGCGTATGCCATCATCGGTAATTGCCATGTATCTGTCATTTGTGGAAGTGACTCTAAAACTGTTCTCTAAGAAGTCATTTGAATTTTTCAATCCCTGCCAAGTGGAAAACAATTTCTTCATAGGGTTCATGTAAGTTATGGATTCCAACTCTTTCTTTGCCTGTTCTATCTCCAGCTGTATCTGTTCCTTTATTTTTGCCAGTTCACTCTTTGAGTTCTCAATATCCTCCTTTGTGAATTGATCGGCTTTGAGATATAACTCCAATTTCTCTCCATCATTCAGAAGTGCCTTAAACTTCTCTTTATGGACCTCGAATCTGCCATACTCTCCACTAAGTTCTGAAGGAGACTGATTATTTCTATCGTTATAGGTTGCCTGTATGAAATCCTGAACTTGCTTCATATAGGACTTTACTTTACCCAGTCCCTCTGTGCCATGCAGATTGGTGACCTGAGTTTCCAGAGTCTCCAATTCAATTTTTTTACCCTTAAGGTTTTTCTCCAGCTCATCATATTCAGCTTCCATCGGTGCTATGGATTCGGCCAGTGAATTTCTCTCCTGCTGTTTGTCCTGTATGGTTCTTCTCAATTCAGAAAGCTGATCTTCATAACCCTTAATGTCAACAACCAAGCCCAGTTCCTTAGCAACCTTTGGCAGATAAAGAGTGGTGTTTCTTTCGTCACATAGCGTTCTTATGAATGACTGATTGCCGGGATAATTATCGTAAATGAACTGTGCTGACTTCGGATTTTCCTTTAGATATCGGTATACGTCCCTATTTCCAGCTTTACCTGAAAAAAGGAAGTCAGGAGTTTCTTTGGCATCAATCACTTCTTTCTTATACTTATCAATAAGATCGTGGAACTTTTCAGGGTCAGTTCCTTTTTTGCTTCCTGTTGTCAACTTACGCATCGCTTTCAAATCCTCTTCATTAACCTGCACTGTAGTTTTATTGTCCATACTTTATGATCCTGTTATTTTATTTAAATTTTGGAAGAGTTTCTTCAGTATATTTCATATCCCAAAAAAAATTCCTAAAAGTGATACACGGAGTGAAAATGGCGTGAACCCTTTAATTTCATATGTTTTCCTTAGCCTTTCATAAAGTATCCAGAACCAAATTATAAAGAATTTTCATGAGTGTTATAAGGTTTGAAGTCTTTAATTTCCTATGTTTTTATTCACTCCTATAAGTTTGTAAAAAAATGAATATCCACCATTTTTCCTATAATATATCTATATTAGGCACCTCCTCCATGTGAAGTATAGTTTTGTTAACGGAACTATATTAATGACATATGCCGTATTTCATAGATTACTGCATAGTTTATTTTTCAAAATGGATTTTTTAATTTTCAAAAAAATATAGTTTTCCGCGAAGACTATATTAAAATTTAAATACAGAATGGTGATAAATTACAAGGCTTATAGTCTATAGTCATTGATCTGAACCTCTCATTCATTGAAAATGACATAATAGGCATGAGAGTGTGCGGAGGGATGGTTGTGAAAAAAATAGCATTTCAATTTTGACTGCTGCTTGATGCGTCTAAAACAAATCAGTCACGGATCAACCGTTTCATCTTCTTTGAAATAGTAGGTCAGATTATGTTTTGAATCTAAAGTCACTCACAGTTGAAAGTGATGTTTCTATGATCACCCATCAATTCCCATCACAGTAATTCGCTAATTGCATCCTATGTAAAATCAGATTAATGATAATTATGGGTAAAAGTGATGTGTGAATGATGCGTATTTAACATCTATTCTAAAGGCGTCTTAGAACTTCCAGATAGCACTTTGAGGACGTCCTTAAAGGCGAGCAACTCAGCTATGTTTTGGGCGAGCACAATTGAAGAGATGCCATATGGTTTATATTCTCTTACCCAAAATGACCTGGAAATAAGGCCTTTATATGTCTTAATAGAAATTTTGTAACCATATTTTGTAATGTCTTTTAGAGCCCTTATTCTATTTTTTAGAGATTCAATGTCCTTTAAGGTCTTTGGAGGGAAATTTGCTTGGGGCAATCCAGGTTCCTCTAGAGACTCTGTTATATAACCTGTTACCCCATACTTAAGTATCTCACGCTGGTATTCTGCGGCTTTAATAGCAATGGGGTCCGATTCCAATTCAGCCTCAACTTCTAGTGAAGTAACACAGTCCTTCACGTATTCATCCCTCTCCATTGGTGTCATGGAGTTTAGATTGTTATTTTCATTAGCGATAAATTCGGTCAATAATTCCTCAAATCTTCTCTTCGATGTTAGTTGGCCAACTATTCCATCAAGAATAGTTAATGTTTCATCCTCATCCAGCTTTGTTACCTCATCATACGAAACTACAACAAACGGATAACCTGCACTTGATGCCATTTTGAGTTTAAATTCTAACTTTACTTTTCGGTATGGGTCACTTACAAAGCTTTTTGTCTGTATATATTCATTCCCTCTACTATAACCATTCCCTAAACCATCGAATTCTACACTAAATAGAGGTTTATCAATCTTTGAGCAAAAGGTGTAGTCTATGCTGCTCTGAAGGTATGTCTTTTTTTCCCCAGGTTTCAATTCGTTTAGGTCAACATGAAATATGTTTGCTACTGGTAGTGAAAGATATAAATTATAAGCTTTACCCCACTTCTCCAATAGTTTGTAATATACAGATTGTTCTATTTTGCTTCCAAATACAGTTTCCTTAACATGTATTGTTGACATTGGTAATATTTGTAAGACTACAAATTCTATAAAGATTGTGTTAACGACAAATATGATGCATCTTAACAGACGTACAACATAACGTCCCGAGGCTTGTGTATTTATAAAGAATACCTTGCCTGGAACATTTCTTTTGACTCCTTAATTGTTGGTAATAACTTTAATAGAGGTAGTAATCTTGTCATTTTGTGGGAGAAATCGACTATAGAACAAAGAGAGAAATTATTGAAGAGTTACTGTATAAAGACCGATATTTCTTCTCCGAGCACGATTCAGAATTTGACATTTTCAAATATACTGCGCTCTTTGCGGTTCTAACATTTACTTTTCAATTCGTAATCGTTATTATGGACAATTTATATGGACTGAGTTATCTGACATTTAGCCAATTACTTTTATCAATGTCAAGTCTGGTTTTTATGGTAGCTCTAATACAACTGTATTTTGGTCTCACCCGTGCTATAAAAAAGTCTACTCACAGGAAAAAGGGGGTTTATCTAAGGTTAAATAGTTGCAGGAACTGTGATTTTACTTCCTATTCTGAGTTCAATTCAAACCTTCACATTGTCTCGTACCCAGACCACACATTGACAAGTAAACAGATTTTTGTTGCATTTGAAAGATATAACAAACCACCGTTTTTGAGATTTTCAGTTATAAGTCGACAAAGCAAGCTGAAAGAACTCTATGATCCAGATTTGACCATTTTAAGTGGATCTGACCGAAGGATCGAGAGCGAAATAACAGATGGACATGGCTGGATAAATGCTAACGTCAAAGTAGCTATAGCAATGATTCTTTTTGGACTGGTCGTTCTAGCCGCTCTAACTTTTCTGTACTTTCTGTTTAAGTCGACTCTATTAACCATATCAATGCTTTTAATCATTGTCTTCTGTTTACTCATTAGCACTTATGTAGAAACTGAGTTAGTAAAGGGAGATATCACAAGTGTATATCTATGCAAGATGAACCTGATAGATCGGGAAGAAAAAAGAAATCCAAAAATAACATTCAAATTCTATACAGTGGGTTCATCGTACTGGGAGCATGTAAAAAAGGAGACAGTGATGGATCCTATTGAGGTACATGACGGATCCCTTTATATTATTGACAAGATTGTGCTAAACAAATTCGGAGAGCTTACTGAGGTGTATCTTGAATAATATGAAAGGTTCTTCATTTTCACCTTTTAAAGTTCAAATGTCTTCGAAATATCGTTGATTTTTAACTTCATGATAGTCCTTCTCAGATGTTAGGTGTCAAGGAAGAAGATATACTGGGGTTCTATGATGAGGACGGGAAGATCGCCTTGAAGAAGATAAGTTAACTGATCTGTGACATATATAATGAATCTCTCAAAGACAGGTAACGAAAAGGTGGGAATATTAGGAGAGCCTCAACGTATTATATAGTGCTACAATCCATCAAAAAGGAATATGGATGGAAAGAGAAAATTTGATGTGACAATGCCTCCCAAGTTGCTGGTGTTTTTGGGCTAAGAGAAGTGAGTGAACTGTTAGATAATGTGGACATCAATGACGAAACAAGGAACATACTAAGGGATTGGTTACGGAAATTTGGTTCGTATACCAGAGCCAAAGGTGTAAAGGAGTAGTTGCGGTTTCTATTGTATTCTGATAAAACCAATCTTTTCAGAAATACAATAAATTTCAGGAATTCGACGAGAATAGAATAAACAATTTTTTAAAAAAGAAATGACGCTATAGTGATCCATTGAATGTATTGCAAATTGAGTATGTTGAGCCTTAAAGCATCCGGGTTATCCCGGAATAGCATTTTCTCTTTCAAATTGTTTTCCAGATACTTTTCACATAGTGAATAGATGTGGTAAGTGTAAAAGCCACATTTAATAGAATCTTGTATGATATCCTCAATTGTACATTTATTTTCCGTCAGATATTGCGGCTCTCAAAGGAATCAGTTTTCATTACCCTTACCCAAAATGACAGATTTCACCCGATCAAATGCTATATCCCTGTATTCCTTAGATTTGTCTATGTAAAGGTAATCACGGCCATTCTTCGCGCACACAGTGGCTGTTGTTCCAGTGCCACCATAAGGATCAAGGATTAGATTTCCTCTGTAAGTGTAATATTTCATTAACCTGTATGGAAGCTTCCAAGGATACTGTGCTGGTGACCATAATGATTGGTTTCGCCTATTTTCTTTCCCCTGATCCTCTTGATTATGTCTCACCGGTCAAATACATTCAGAAGGGCACATGTTCCTTTCGAATTAATACAGATGCACCACTAATTTGGTTCCAATTTCAAGTCCATTTCTTCATTTCACTTTTCTTAAGGAGTTGAAGAAGCCTAACAGTATCATCGGAATAGTACGAAGTCTCCTTGCCAAACTTGTCTTGCATTCTATAAAGAATCTCGTTAAACCTAAGCAAGGAAATAGCTTTTTCTTTTGCAATAGGTTCTACATCTATTTCCCAGTCCCAAGTGACAATGATTTTCTTATAGTTGTCTTTCTCAAAGCCGTAATCTTTCAATGTGGCTAATACGTTAGACTCGTTGAATTTATCCGTGATAAAGTATCAAATCTTAACTCTTTCAGATGCAGAGCCAGATCTTGTTCTTTTTTGTTCGGGCGAAAAAGGTTTTGCATTAAGTTTTCCAAATTCACCTGATGTTGTCACGCTCACTTCCACATGAATTCTTTCTATTGAGCCATTTTTAGACCGCATCCCTATCAAATCGACTTCTTTCTGGCCTTTGCATCTGAGATTGGGAATTGTAAAATACCCTTCCACAAATCTAAAATAGCTCTCAACAACCTTTTCAGAGGCTTCCATGAATTTATAATACTTTGTTAGTTTAATTAATTTCTGTAGAGATTAATCCAGTTCACTGAAAATTATTAGGTCGCATATTCTCAACAGAATATATTATAATCCTGTTCGAAGGAATTGAACCCCTATATTCTTATTGGCTGAGGTAACGAATATCTAACATTATTCTTTATTATCAAATTTATTGCTTTCTTCACAACCATGATATCCACTCTTCCCCATCTTGGAATATTGGGATAGGACCATCACTGTGCTCTGCTTTCCCTATAGCACGTTTAGTAAAATCTTGCCCTTTTATTTTATAGTGGATCTCAAACTTATAATATTTCCTGCCCGTTTCTCTCTCAACGGTCAAGGCACAATAAGGCGTGGTTTCATCCATTCTGAAATCTCAGGCCAGTAATCTGTATATAGTTTCCAGAAGATGTATTTTAGAATGCATGGTTTGGTCAATCTAGAATGTCATGCTCTTATTCTCAAATCAAGAGAAGAAGCTTTATAACACAGGTTTCATAAATTAAAAGGTTACACTACGTTAGACTTTTGGCTAGGCAAAAAGTGAAGAGTTAAGGATTAAACATCCAAGCACATGGAATATTATTCTAACTCCACCTCAAAATATATCTTCTCTAAGTGTTTTTTATCTATTTGATTCATGTTATGCGCGTACCAGTCTAACGCTTTGTTAATTACTTTGATATTCTTCACATTAAGGCACACATGATCCTCTTTAGTTTTCTTCTCTTTAATTATTATCTGATTTTTAACTAGTTTATCTATTGCGTTATTTATTTCAGTGCCTAACTTCCTTTCAAATCCTTTTCTCAAATTATCGATAGATGTATGCTTACCACCATAATATTTGTGTCTATACAGTTTCCAAATTATCTTAAGCTCGTAACCATCAAACGAAATTTTCATTTGGAACTACCACCGTATTATTTTATAATTCGGATCAACTGTACAAACATTTAATAAACAAGAATTACATTCAATGTCAATAGCATTTACAATATTTGAAAACATAATTGAGAAGTAATAACTTAAGGGATATAAAATGATAGCAGATGTATTTAGCACTAAGGAAATTGTGAGAATTTTCGATTTTTTATTGGATGACCCAATCTCACAATACACAAAATTGGATATAGCCAAAGGGGCTTCTGTTTCACGGCCAACGGTAGACAAAATAATTCCCCAACTCATTAAGATGGGAGTTTTAGTAGAAACAAGAAAGTTTGGAAAAGCTAAGTTGTTTGAATTAGATGTATCTTCTCCATTGGTAGTAAGCCTAGTGAAATTCGACTCAGAACTAAGCAAGTCACTTGTTAATTCAAACATAGATGGATTGCACCCAGACGAGTTGGATGATTACCTCTCAAACAGTAAATACTTAGTAGAAATATTATCAGATTACTTGCAAAATGTACATATATTTGAATCACAAACAATATGGCCCAAAAAACTGGACAACTCTTATAGTTCAAGAGTTTTAATAGATTCAGTTTCAATAGACTCAAATCCATCTTCAGCATAGTGATAAACATGGCAAATACTCAGAATTCACAAAAGAAGAAACAACAAACCATAGTAAGATCGCACAATTTTCAAAAACTTTATGGCACAAACTTAGCCGGCGGAGGGACGGAGTACGATTTTAGATTCGAACTGTTCAATGAAAAGATCAAAATGGATTCAAATAAAGAATGGTCATACATCAGTGACGCTCTTATTATTCTTACACCAAAAGCTGCTAAAAGACTTCAGACTATTTTAGATGCATATATAAAAACTTACGAAAAGGATCATGGTAGCCTAAGTGACCCCGATCCGATCAAATTAGATGAGGATAAAATTGAATGATTAAAGGAAAGACTATCTGGTTTTTGAAATATCAATTTCAGTTTAATGTAACAGGGTTATTAATTTTTATCGTATAGCCTGAATTAGATATCTGAGATAGACATAGGTTGCCAGATTCAGAGTGCATGGCATCCGTGGAAGTTTTCCTGTATCTATAATCCAGAAGGTATGGTTTACTCCATTCTGAAATACCACACATCCTTCTGGAATCAGGAGAAGGAATTCAGATTTGATTGCCGAAGCCTTATTAGATAAGTTTCTGAAATAGATATAGCGAATTTATCCTATCAATTCCTATATCTGAAATTGATAGTTAAAAAGTCAAATTGTCAAAATCTCTATTTTACTGTGTCCACAGAACCTTCTAAAATATATAGTGTATTAGTAGTAAGGATAGTTGGAGAATGCGTAAAATAAAGGGCTTGACGATCTTCACTTTTTACAAAGTTAATGGATACTCATAGAAACACTGCCTCCTCATTGTAGTCCTCTAAAATTTAAACATTAGTTTTTAATTATAGGATTTACCACAGAGTCATGCACAGGAATATCAGAATAGGCAGGATTGAAAGCATTTAGATCTCAGAGACAATCATATTCAAAAATCTTGAATGTGTGCAGAATCGCAAATTTGGATAGGTTTTTTTCAGGTTCAGATTATCCACATGAGGAATCCATTCCGGATCAGCTAGAATAATATAAGGTTCAATAATCTTCCCTGATTGTTTGCCCCACAGATGCAGGGGAGTTTTGTGTATAGGTTAATCTGGTTCATTGTAGTTCCTCCATTACAACTTCATTTCCCCACACGTCCCATCCATCGTGTTTTTGTCTTGCAAATAGTTCTATCTTTCGTGCATCTGGATACATCTCCTCCAATATCTTATAGAATATCTCAGGCTTCTTGCTTTGTTGCTCGCGTGGAGCATAAGAACTTTAATTCCAGGAAAAGTTGTTTCTTTTCCCAGTGGAATGAATATTTTAACATTCTACTGATTCATTCTATCTACCGTATTCACAAATAATATTCATGTATTTCAGTGATTTTCCGCTACAAAAAGTGTACCAGGAATCCTAATTTCTATAGATCATAAATGCTAACAATAAATTAAAGGACAATATGCCATAGTTAACTGCCTCAACCTTAATTTCTTGAGAAATCATAGTTTAATCTTTTTTCTATTCTGCTCTGCTTTCTCAGATGAGTTTATATTTTTATCGGTGTTCTCGCCACCTGTATTTAGAGTGAAAAGCAGTTTGATCAAGGTCGGGATCAAGAGGAAAAATGCCAGTATAACCAGTATGAGTGTTTTTTTATCGTCAACCATATCCTTACTTGGCTGAAGAGAACAATCCAATGAAGCCATATTTTTTTCACCACTCATAAATCAACTGTAAAGGCACATGGAATCAAATTGCATGGGATCGCCAAATTTTAACAAGGCCCTTGCTCTTGACCCTCCGCAGGCATATTTGAATTTACATGAACCACATTTTCCTTTCAAGTCACTCCTTGAATTTTTACCGAGATATTTCATATTGTTCATAATGATCTCCGCAAGAAAATTGCTTCTCAAATTTCCCATGTTCAGCTTGAACAACCCGGATGGATACACATCACCGTTATGGCTGATAAAAAGGGTGCCCCCAAAGCTTCCCTGGCCGGCTTCTTTGTTGTTAAATTTAATGCTATCCAAAAGTGATTTGGAATTGCCCATGAGTTCATGAAATATGTCTCCATTTACAATATCTGGTCTATCCTTTGCTATTCCATTCATGACGCGAAAAATTGGCCCTTCAACAGTTCTCACATTCAGACCTTTATCCCTTATTGTTCTCAACCAGTGATTGATATCCATATATTCTTCTGAACTTATGTTCTTAACGCCTGAAGCTCTGCCTGTGTTTATGAGAAAGAAAATTTCCCAAGCTTCCACACCATAATCAACAGAAATTTTTGCAATGTCAGGCAATTCGTGGACATTTCGCATAAATACTGTTGTGTTGATCTGCACATTCAATCCAAAACTTCTCACAGCGCTTAGTAAGGCAAGAGTATCTGCAAAACTGCCTTCTCTGTTTCTAAGCCAATCATGGGTTGCGGGAGTGCCCCCGTCAAGGCTGAGAGAAACCATAGAGCACTCTTTTTCTCTTAGAAATGATAAGAACTCAGGTGTCAGAGCCTCTGAGGCTGCCGGTGATATTCCGAAACGTAATCCTCTCCCAGCTACATATTCAATCAATTCTTTCAGATCTTCTCTCATCAGCGGATTTCCTCCAGTGAATATGATCTCAGCCTCTTTTCCCCACAGCGTGATAATCTGATCTATGGTATTTTTTAGTTCCTGAGTGCTCAAGTCCTCAGGAGATGGCGTCTTTTGTGATTCTGCTCTGCAATGCAGGCATTGATATTCACAGGCATTTGTCACTTCCATAAAAATGAGGGATGGATTGAATTGCGAATACTGGTTTAACATACAAACACAATTCGCTAATAATGATCCGTATTTAAGAATAAAACCTCATATCTTCGGTTTATAGAATTCTCAAGCCTTTACCATATTTCAAATGAAAAGTTAGCTGATCCGCAAGGTTTCGATTGATGAAGTAACTTACCAAATGTTTAATTCAGAATATGTCACTCACTGGAATAAAAGCTTGCCTTAAGGAAACGCTTTAACTTTATTTAGATTTATTTCTGTATGGGCCGTCCCTTCTGGCCATTGTTCCTCTTTGTGGCCCACTTGCTGCACTTGACGATGGCTTTTTGTCAGCTGCTTGGCTATTTGCCTTTGAACCTTTGAGAATTTTCACTGCATCAGAAGGGTTCTTCACACCTTTGAGTTTTTTTGCTGTTTCATGCTCACCTATGTATACCAGCCATTCAACTATGTGACCATTCTTCAAATGGTATTCCACGCACATGGGGTTCTCTTTGGAAATTCTTTCCATCTCTGATATGAGTTCGTCTAAATCGACAGCCGAACCCACTTCTCTATCATAACTAACAAAATAAAATCTATTCATGCTGTAAATATCTCTTACTGGTTAAAATACTCTGTTATGCAAAAAATGAGTATATGTAGATTTTGAATGATTCATTCTCGGAACATTTTTAACGGCGCTATGAAAAAAAAAGATCTTAGTCTAACGATTATATACTGATTTACCTTTATAGGGCTATGTCGTACTCAGATGGAGAAGAGATAGTCCTAAGGGTGGCAGAAGCTAATTCAACAGACCCTGGAATGTCGAGAGTCAGACTGGATGAGGACTCGCGATTTCAATTGAATGTAGAAATAGGGGATGTCGTAGAAATAGAAAAAAACAAGAAAACTGTGGGAAGGGTCTTCAGATCAAGACCGGAGGACGAGAATAAGAATATTGTAAGAATTGACAGCGTAATGCGAAATAATTGCGGTGCATCCATTGGAGATAAGGTTAAGGTTAAAAAGGTAAAAGTTGAAATTGCAACGAGAGTTGTGCTCGCACCCATTATAAGAAAGGAACAGAGATTGAAGTTTGGTGAAGGCATTGATGATTTTGTACAGCGTGCCCTTATCAGAAGGCCCATGATAGAGCAGGACAATATCAGTGTTCCGGGATTGACCCTCGCAGGACATTCTGGACTTCTGTTCAAGGTCATGAAAACAACACCACCAAAAATGCCGGTAGAAATCGGAGAAACCACAAAGATTGAAATTCGGGAGGAGCCTGCTTCTGAGGTACTGGAAGATGTTTCAAGAATCAGCTACGAGGATATAGGCGGATTATCAGAACAACTTGGTAAGGTAAGGGAAATTATAGAGCTTCCATTGAAGCATCCTGAACTGTTCGAAAGACTTGGTATCAGACCACCCAAAGGAGTTCTACTCTTTGGACCACCAGGAACAGGTAAGACTCTCATAGCGAGGGCAGTAGCCAATGAGTCCGGGGCAAACTTCTTTTCCATAAACGGACCGGAAATCATGAGCAAATATTATGGACAGAGTGAGCAGAAACTCAGGGAAATTTTTACAAATGCAGAGGAAAAAGAGCCTTCCATAATCTTCATTGATGAGATTGATTCCATAGCTCCGAAGAGGGAAGAGGTTCAGGGTGAGGTTGAAAGAAGAGTTGTAGCCCAATTGCTGACCCTCATGGATGGTATGAAGGAAAGGGGACATGTCATAGTTATTGGTGCTACAAACAGAATAGATGCTGTAGATCCTGCCCTCAGAAGACCTGGTAGATTCGACAGAGAGATAGATATTGGAGTGCCTGACAAAAAGGGACGTAAGGAAATATTGACCATTCATTCACGAGCAATGCCTCTGAACATGGATGAGGAGAAAAAATCTCAGTTTCTTGACGAGATAGCTGATCTGACCTACGGATTTGTTGGTGCTGATCTTGCTGCCCTTTCTAGGGAATCTGCAATGAATGCCCTGAGAAGATATCTGCCTGAGATTGATCTGGATAAACCCATACCCACAGATATTCTTGAAAAAATGGCCGTAGTAGAGGACGACTTCAGGGACGCACTGAAAATGATTGAACCCAGCAGTTTGAGAGAAGTGATGGCAGAGATACCTGATGTCCACTGGAATGATATTGGCGGCATGGAGGATGTTAAGAGGGAATTACGTGAAAGTGTTGAATTGCCCCTGCTCAAGCCAGATGTGTTTAAAAAATTAGGCATAAGGGCACCAAAGGGTTTCCTTCTGTATGGCCCTCCAGGTGTCGGTAAGACGCTGCTGGCAAAGGCAGTTGCCAATGAAAGCAATGCCAATTTCATATCCGTTAAAGGGCCAGAAGTGCTGAGCAAATGGGTCGGCGAAAGTGAAAAGGCAGTCAGAGAGATATTCAAGAAGGCAAAGCAGGTTGCGCCGTCCATAGTTTTCTTTGATGAAATAGACTCCATTGCACCTAGAAGAGGAGGAGGTAACGATTCGGGTGTAACAGAGAGAATTGTCAACCAGCTGCTCACCTCCATGGATGGTGTAGAAGTCTTGCAGGGTGTTGTTGTGATTGGCGCAACAAACAGGCCAGATATTCTGGACAGTGCTCTCATTAGAGCTGGAAGATTTGATAAAATGATATACATACCTCCACCCGACAAGGATGCAAGACTCCTCATACTGGAGGTGCATACAAGGAATATGCCTCTCAGCAAGGATATTGATCTGAAGAATATAGCTGCCTTAACCGATGGATATGTTGGTGCGGACATTGAAAACCTCTGCAGAGAGGCTGGAATGATGGCATACAGGCAGGATGAAGACGCAGCCATTGTGGATAACGAAGCTTTCAGTAAGGCAATGAAAGTGATCAAGCCATCCGTGGACGCGGAAGTTGTCAGTTTCTATGACAATATTGGGAAAAACATGGGAAAAACAGTGAGAGAGAAGAGAAAGCAGGTGGAAGAGTCCGGCCTGTACAATTAAATTTTTATGGCTTAAGAGGTTATATTATGGTGAAACTGAAAAGATTCGGAAAGATCATAGGCAAATCCATTGCGACCAGCGACGGCAGCATAATAGGCAAAATTGAAGATTTTGCTATCGACGATAATACCGGGAATGTCAGAGAAATCAGAGCACAGCCAGGACCTGGAAGAATTGAAAACCTGAAAAAGGACGAAAACGGTAGATATATCATACCCTATTCGGTTGTTAAACCGGGAACAGATTTTCTTGTTGTGGACGCAGATAAATTAAGAAAATTAAAGTGAAGATGCCTGCGGAGCATATCTGAGAATGCCAGCTATACCTGAAAACGCCTTTTTCAGCAGCTTTCCCTCGTCACTCTCGTCTCCTATAATCTCGACAGTTGCACCTGAATCTTCAGCCATTTTGTATAACTTTGTGATGAAGTCTTCTTCATGATCCATTTCCATTGAGCCACCACATTTCGGACATGTGTTATCCTCAGGCCTTTGATTGAATTCCTGCTCATAGGAACAGGTTGGGCATTTGTAAAAATATTTGGTTCTCCTTATTCCATCTGAAAGAAGGAGCATGTCGAGAGCTTTCCTATCCAGTGCAAGCATTATCTCCTTTTCGCCATATACCGCCAATCCCTGATCTCCCTTTCTCAATTCTTTCATGAATCTGTTAACAAGGTCCTTCTCTCTGGATATTTCAAGGTCTTTCATGGATTCGGAGGCTTTCTCCACAAGTTCTCTAAGCCCGGATTCATCTGTGTAACCCACATCAAAGAGATCCACTACTTTCCTCTGGATATCCTTGAACATATAATCATTCTCGAAGAAGAAATTCTTTGTGGAACCCGGACCACCTATAAAAATGCCTTTCATATCCCTAATATTTGGCATGAATGTATTATTAACTATCTCCCCTATTTTCTTGAAATAATCATTTGCAGCTATTTCTATCAATCGTTCATATCGTCGCGAAGACTGACCCCCCTGGTGATGTTTACTGGGCACAAGAGACTGTTCATTGGTAACAGTAACAATATTCGTGCCGTTAAGGTAGCCTATGGTTGCCTCTTTCCTGTCTATAACGATGAGTCCATAAACCTCTTTGGGTTTGAGCTGGCTCATCAAAGGTTCAGTGTAAAATTGTGAATCACATTTGTAAATGAATGTTTGCACAGGTTCGGGAGGCTCCACGATCTGGCTGTACATTTCCGTCTGATCTCCTCGTTTCTGGACATGTCCCACGAAGAACACCAACCCTGTTTCGGGTGGAAATTTGAAGTATTTTAATTTTGACATTATTGATTCAATTGCACCAAGGACATTTTTTCTTGTGGACTTTGATTTGATATTACTTGACGTGGAAAATTCCTCTCTCAGATACTGCACCACATCGTAAATCATCTTATCAGGAGGAATATATAGGGATATGAGTTCCGTGCCTCTACCCTTCAAATTTGATAATTCCTCCAGAGCTTTCTTGAATTCGTATTTTCTTAATTGTTTTTCATCTGAAGGCATGAAAGAGAAAATTTATAATGATATATAACTTTAGTCAATGAATTTTATGGAATCGTTTATCGTATCTGTTGGGGGGTCAATGGTGAACCCCTCTAATATTGATGTACAATATGTGAAAAATTTTACGGAAATACTTAAATCTGCCGATGTTGAAAGAAAAGGGATTGTAGTTGGAGGCGGGTCCAACGCAAGAAATTATGTACAGGCAATGTCAGCTTTCACGACGAATGATTATTTCCAGGATGAGATAGGAATTATGGCTACGAGAATGAACGCAAAGATCGTTCAGTGCGCAATGGGGTTGACAAATTACAAAATTCCTGAGACCATAACGGACGCATTGCAACTGGTCAGACTGGAGAATACTGTTGTAATGGGAGGCTCCATACCTGGCCATACTACAGATACCGTCTCAGTCTTGCTCGCAGAGGCTATGGGCATAAAGGAGGTATACAATCTCACTTCTGTGGATATGGTATACACTGATGACCCTAAGAAAAACCCAAATTCTAAGCCCATTCAGAAGATAAATTATAAAGAAGCCTTTGATATATCTCTAAAAAGCTATACAGGAGCTGGAAGCAACCAGTTCATGGATTCAGTATCACTACTCATAGCCATGCGATCAAACATAACCATAAATCTAATGCACGGGAAAGATCTGGAAAATTTTAAAAATGCAATAAATGGAAAAAAATTTAAGGGTACAGTTATAGGATTGTAATTCAGCCTATAACCTTGTCTTCAAAGGTTTTGTTTCCATCCACAACGGAATAGCCGTCTTCTGTGGATATTATCTGCTCTGCAGGAACTGTGGTCAGATAATTCGGTACGTTTCTGGCTATTCTCTGAGTGAAAGGTTCAAGAGCCCTGTTCTCATAGAATATCCCTGTTGGGATTTTATCTCCCCATTCCTGAGCCCTTGCCATTGATTTTGCATAGATCTCATCAGCATTTTTGAGATTGTCCTGTGTTATGACTGGATTCCAGCTCTTGTCGTCCTCCATCTTGTATACTCTTTCCTTGTACCATTCCATCGTGTTGATGTTGTTGTACGTGGGGCATGGTTGGAGTACGTCAATGACTGCAGAGCCGGGATGGCTCATGGCCTTCTTTATGATCTCCTTCAATTGCTTCATATCGAATGAAAATCCTCTGGCTACGAAGCTGTATCCTGCACTCAGGGCAAGAGATATGGGATTCAGCCTTGTAAAGACATTTGGTCTTGAAAGACTCTTTGTCTTCTCCCCCAGAGGCATGGTTGGTGCAGCCTGTCCCTTTGTAAGGCCATATACCTCATTGTCGTATATCATGATTGTAAGGCCAGAATTTCTTCTTCCTTCGGCAACCAGATGACCGGCACCAATACCCATAAGATCTCCATCGCCTCCAGTCACCAGTACCTTAAGGTTAGGATTTGAAAGTTTTATGCCTGTTGCAAAGGGTATAGCTCTTCCATGCAATGTATGAACCCCGGCTACATTTACGTAGTGAGGTGTCTTGCCTGAGCAACCTATTCCTGATACCATTACCACTTCAAGTGGATCGTAATTCAGCTCAGCCATGGATTGCTGTATGGATGTTAGGATTCCGAAGTCTCCACAGCCAGGGCACCAATCTATGGCCAGATCTGTTCTAAAATTATGCGCCATGTTTCAACACCTTCTCAATTTTGTTTTCCTTATTATTTATTATTTCTCTGGAAGCCGAGAGGATTTCATCCTCCGTCATATGTCTTCCATTGTATTTCAATATCTTATTTTCAATTTTTATTCCAGTTTTCAGCATGACCAGTTCGGCCAGCTGACCAAGGAAATTGCTTTCCACATCAATGGTGATTCTTGCCTTTTTCAGAACATCAGCAACAAACTTGGTTGGAAAAGGATTCATCATCTTGACATAGAGCAGATTGGCCTTGATTCCCTCTTCTGCCAGAAGATCAATTACATCAAGAATTGGCCCTTTCTGACTTCCCCATGTTACAAAGGTAATATCTGCATCCTTGTGACCCAGCAGCTGTGCCTTCTCATCCATGGGTATTTCCAGATCTGCAGTTTCAACTTTCTTGAATCTTTTCACCATCATTCTGTCTCTGACTTCTGTGTCCTCTGTCACGTGGCCAAGTTCATCGTGCTCGTCTCCGGTCATCCAGAAAATGTCCTTTCCAAAGGCTCCGAGGTTTGAGATACCGTTTTCTGTGTCAAGATTGTACCTCTTGAAATTCAACCCATGCTTCTCGAATTTCATTCCGTTAACCTTGACTTTTTTCTGTTCAATTGTGTCAATAAAATCAGATGTGTTTGCCAGATTCTTGTCTATGAGGTGAATGACTGGCATTTGATATCTCTGAGCATAATTCATAGCATTTATGGAGTCATATATGCATTCCTCAACATCTCCTGAAGACATGACTATACGCGGAAATTCACCATGTCCCGTGTTCAATGCGAATAAGAGGTCAGATTGACCGTTTCTTGTGGGCAATCCCGTACTTGGTCCTCCTCTCTGGTAAAGCGTCACCACAAGAGGGACCTCATCTGTCCCCGCGAAAGAAAAGGCTTCAGCCATCAATGAGAATCCAGGTCCGCTTGTTGCTGTTGAGGATCTTGTCCCTGTGATTGCCGCGCCAATTGCCATGGTAATTGCTGCAATCTCATCTTCTGTCTGGACCACAACTATTCCGGCATCCTTCATTTTTTTGGCTTCTGTGTCAACCCATTTTATGTAATTGTGGGATTCCATTATGGTGCTCTCATCACTGGCAGGAGTTATGGGGTAATAGGTCTGCATTCTCAGGCCGCCCATCATCTTGCCTATGGCTGCACCATCATTGCCGGTAAGGAGAAACTTCTGTTTATGCTCGTGGAATGGCAACTGTCTTTCTATGAGACCATTTGATTTGCAGTAATCATATGCAGCTTTAACGACCGCAATATTTTCATCTACAATGCTTTCTTTACCACTGAATACCAGTCTGATACTTTCTTCCATATACTTCAATTCAATGCCAGATATGGCCAAAGTGAGTGCAGCACCCAATGTGTTAAAATATCTCGAAGGTACACCGCCAGAGATTGCATTCTGCACGACATTGTTGAAGGGAACAGAGATGGGCTTTGCCCCTCTCTTTTTCATCCATTCAACCGCTCCTAGAATGGTATTGGGATAACTTTCTTCAGTTAAAGCATCCTTAATTCTGGTTGCTGTATCTCTCATAATCATACGGGCAGATGAAAGTTCTGCTTTTTCAATAGCACTATCATAAATGACCTTTGTACCCTGCCCCACATCTTCAAGATGCTCAAAAATACTGTCGGGGTCAAGAGCCACGAGGAAATCAACTGGGTATTTCAGAGATCGTGGTCGTTCTTCTTTTATTCTAACGTGAGTGTAACTGTGTCTTCCTTTGATGTTAGAATGGTATTCTCTTACTCCAAAAACAAAATAACCTGACTGTGCGAAGGCCCTGCTTATCATATTGGAGGATGTATCAATTCCACCACCCTGAGGGCCACCAACTGTAATGTTGATGTCAACTTGTGTCATCAATTAAAGGTATTGTTCCGTGATTAAAATAGTTTTCAACAAGATGTTAAATCAGTGCACCACTTTGAATTTCAGAGACAGGCATACAGACCATTACTCATACCGGTTTCGTGGATATGGTGATATTATAAATATGCAAAATGAAAGCAATAGAAGAAAGAAAACCCACGCAAGAGCAATTCTGAAACGTTTTGGAAACCAGATCTTGGAAGTATCAGAAGGGCTATGTCTGAGCTATAAAAAATTGGGAAATAATAACGTGGTAAAGTAGGCATTAGTGAGAGTCTATTTGTGAAAAATGGCAAAATAGCAGGAACCTCCACGACCGTGCAAAATCTCTAGAACTCCTGGTTAAAGAAAGAATAAGAGGAGTAACTGCAAAGGCATATGAAGACTACATTTCAAACTGTGAATCAGTAAATGGAGATTGGCAGCTGGGCGAATTCAAATGTCCATGGATGTCAAACAGCCTCAAATATTTAGCCTTTAGTTGATCCTCTTAATTTATAGAAGCAATAAGGATAAAAAGAATATTATCACATAATCCCATAGAGGTTTTCATGCTTATAGTAACTGGGATGCCAGGTGCAGGTAAAGATGAATTTATACAGGTTGCAAAAACTCTAGGGTGGCGAGATTTTCATATGGGAGACACTGTGAGAAAATACGCATCAAAAAGTAGTATTAAATCCATAGACAGGGAAATTGGTGCGTTTGCAAACCAGGAACGCCAGCTCTATGGAAAAGACATATGGGCCAGAAGACTTGCCGAAGAGATTGAGGATGACAGAAAAGTGATCATAGACGGATTGAGAAATATGGAAGAGTTTGACTACTTCAAAACAAAATTCCCTAATCTCATTCTTATAGGCATTCACACAGATCGAGATGAACGCTTGAGACGCATTGTAAACAGACACAGGGCCGATGATGTTAAAGATATGAGCGAGCTTGTGAGCAGGGACGAGAGAGAACTGTCATGGGGTATAGGAAATGCCATTTCCCTTGCAGAGTACATGCTTGTAAATGATTCCACACTGGAAAATTTCAGAAAAAAATCAAAACACTTACTGGAAAAAATTGAAAAAGAATCCGTTGCCGATTAGACGGTACGGGCATATGATACAATAGCATCAAAAAATGACTTGCCTATGGGGGTCATACCATGTTTCCTCTGTGAATAGGATTGATGATAACTATAATACATTCTTTCTGGGTGAGGCATCATACCAAGAATATTATCCATTAAACCACTTATTCCGGCTATGGATCCTGGTGATCCATTGGGATTCCATGGATACGCATCTGTATTTCCATCCGAATTTACATATGTAAATGTGATCCTTCCTTCCTCAGATAACTGTGGAGGAGCTTCATTATTGCTGAACCTCAATCGCCCTTCCTTATGAGCCACCGGAACTTCCATTGGAACGCCTCTTGAATAGAAATTGTCCAGGATCTTATTTTTTCCAGTGTATTTAACATAAACGATTCTGCATTCGAATCTGCCACTTTGGTTCACATCCAGAACTAAATCCTTTTTGTCTTTGCTGTAGCTCAGCATTCCTAATTCGGTAAGAACCTGAAACCCATTACAGTGGCCGACGATTGGCATTCCGTGCTCTGCCATATCCCATAATTTCTTTCCTGCACTCATCTTCAACCGCACTGCAAATATTATTCCGGCTCGCACATAATCCCCGGCCGAGAAACCACCTGGAATAAAAACGCCCTTAAAATCTTCTAGATCTATCTTTCCTGTCTCCAACTCCCTGATATGTACATACTGAGGCGAGGCCCCTGATTCCAGAAAAGAACGAAAGCTTTCAGAATCGTTGTTTGTACCTTCCATCCTCAATATTGCTATTTTTGGAGGTTCGCTATCCAACGGTCTACTGGCCTCCTCTTCTCTCCTTAGCCTTCATTCTGAGACCGGTGTATCCGCATTTTCTGCATTTTGTCGCCTTAACTGCATTTCTTGCATCACATCGCATGCAAATTTTTTTGTTTAATCTTCTTTCAATTGATTCTGCAAATGGCATTTATCTTACCCTATCTGCTCCTTAATAGTTAAGTTGTTATAAATCCTTTCCATCATACGAAGGAACTCACTACACTGATTCATAATAGCTGAAGAAATAATAAAAGATTAACACTCTCTGCTGACGCGAAGATTGGTTGTCGCATTCATTAAACAGATCGGCATTGATACTAGAAAACAGCTTTATAACTTATCAATTCTTATCATTTGTCCGATGCTCCCACATTCTTCATAGCAGACATATTGGTCTCAGTATAAAAGAAAATATCTCTTATGTTATTATTTGTCCCTCGCTTAAACAGGAGAATTTATACCAAAATATCGAAAAATTAAGGAAAGCTTTTGTAACTTTTCGCTGACATGGGCGTGAACTGTATTTTTTAACGCTAAAAAATGAAGAGATTTGTTAAATTAAATAATCCTCGGAACCACAATTTCTATCATCAACATCAATAATATCAGAGTCGTGGACAGGGATAATATTGCAGCTATGTTCTTTTCTTCTCGGAAATACTTGAATCTCTCCTTCCTGGAAGCTATCATCAAGGTATCTCTAAGGAACTGAGCTCCGTCAAAAATGGATAAGGGCAAGGCATTTGTTATGGACAGAAGGAAATTGACCCAGAATAGCCAGTAAATAGTATTCGCGAGGAAGAAGAATACAGTCTGACCCATTGGAACGGTAAACAGATGGGCCAGAGATGAGGGGATAGGTGAATAACCACCGAAGGGTAAGGCTATTGTTTCAATAACTCCTCTGAAACTTCCGGAATATGCTGTGTCCGCGAACACTATAGTTTTTAAAGATGAAATAGAGACAAGCTCCATGCCTGAATAAGTTATTCCCACACCTATGAAACTCTGGTTTTTCATCGCTAGTGTGACCTCAGATGGGTAATATTTTTCATAAAATGAGTATGTGGAAGGCGCAGTGAAATTCAGATATTTATCGCGAAGAGTCATTGTACCTGCCTCAGGTGTACCAACAACCATAGATAGGGGTTTCCCAGGTTCCACTGAATCCAGAACATTACTCAGGGATGTCTCATTATATATGGTTTGATTATTGATCGATATTATGTAATCGCCCAGACTGATATTTTCATATGCAGGATACCCTATATATGTAGTTACTACCTCGACTCCGGCAATTATAGACACATTTCTGTATCCGCTTCCGTTGTAAAATTGAGCTGTCACCGTGGAGCCAGGATTTATTTGGGAGTATGTTATGAGATTAGTAAGGTTGTTACCGGTGTACGTTCCAAATTTTACAAGTTCTGTGTGCGTTATATTTAAATCGGTTACGTTTCCACCAGATATCATTCCGTCGACATAGGAACCGGGAACGGTTTGAACCGCTGCATGAGAGAACGCCATGGATAAAAGTAAAAACATGATCACTCCAATGACAAAATTCACAGCTATTCCTGCTCCCACAACTCTCCTTCTCACCACGGGATCAGCCTCTGTTATCTGTTTTTCATCAGGCTCGACAAAAGCGCCAACAGGGACAACAAAGAGCATTAGTCCAACAGATGTTAGTGTGATTCCATGCTTTCTCGCAACAATGCCGTGAAACATTTCGTGAATGGTGAGAGAAAATGCAAGGGCTATGATGCCAAATACGATTGGAACGTCAGGGTTGATGCCGGGTATCAACAGATATTCTGAAACTGGGACATTCTCCTTTACCTGAAATGACAGAATGGTCCCCAGAAGTAAAACGGAAATTCCCATTGCAAATAAGAGATATACAATTGAAATTGAAAGCCGTGAGTATAATTTAGAATCTGAAATTCCAGCGATACTATCAATAATCTTACGGTTCTTTTTTACCTTGATAAGGAGAAGTATTCCTCCCATGGTTTGAAAATGCTTTGACCGGTTTATATATGGTCTCAAAACCAGCATTCCTATTATCCATCCCAGTACAATTAATATGCCTAATTCCAGATACGACATCTATTCTTCTAATAGAGGTATGTAAAACCTTTCTAAATTACTTTTCCAATATTTGAGGATGTCAAATCTTAGTTGATTTTTCAGTGCGTGTGTACACCAATGAACTCGCATGACATCTTGAATCCATCGCAGGAACCCAAGAGTTATGATTTCAAGCGCATGAATTAACAAAATATGAATGACCTCTCTTGCCAGCCACAAACTCATGGGGAGTGAAATGCCCCAAATAGTGATAAATTGTAAATACACGTTGAAGCATAAAGAGTATTTGAAAAAGCTATCATAAGACCATGTTCAGTCAGGTTATTAAATCAATTCAGGAAGTAAATAGTAAGTATACAAAAATTTCATAGGTAAAGAATCTACTGGTCTGCAGTGAGAAATCTAGTAGTTAAAAGTGAGAAACGTTTTTAATAGTAGTATGGATTGATAGGTACATGAAAGTTACTCTTTCACATATTAAGGCAGATATCGGTAGTTTACCAGGTCATACGACAGTCCACAGCAAGGTTATTGAAGAGGTTACAAAATTTGTTTCGGATCACTCCAAGGGTGTGATCTGGGATAGTCAAATTGGTTACGTTGGAGACGATGTACAGATAACTATGGTTCATGATAAGGGAACCAATGCCTCCGAAGTTCACAAACTAGCTTGGGATGCCTTCAAAGCTGGAACAGAGGTTGCAAAGGAGTTAGGGCTGTACGGCGCTGGCCAGGATTTACTGAAGGACTCGTTCTCTGGAAATATTAAGGGGATGGGTCCAGGCATAGCAGAGATGGAAATTACACCGCGAAGAAGTGAACCTTTCATAGTCTACATGATGGACAAAACAGAACCGGGAGCATTTAATTTCCCTATCTATAAGATGTTTGCTGACCCATTCAATACACCTGGTCTTGTCATTGACCAAAATATGCATAATGGATTCAGATTTGAGGTGTGGGATATTGAAGAGGCAAAAGCCATAATGCTTGAAACTCCCAATGAAATGTACGATCTGCTTTCACTCATAGGAACTAAGGGAAGATATGTGATAAAGAGAGTATATACAAGAGAGGATCATGAAAAGTTGCCTGATGAAAATGTTGCTGTGATCACAACAGATAAACTTTCATTTATAGCAGGAGAGTACGTTGGTAAGGATGATCCAGCTGCCATAGTTAGAATACAGTCAGGTTTGCCTGCGTCGGGAGAGGCCATGGAAGCTTTCTCTCACCCCTATCTCGTTTCTGGATGGATGAGAGGTTCTTTCAACGGGCCTTTGATGCCTGTTTCGATGAAAGATTCAAAAATGATAAGATTCGATGGTCCTCCGAGAGTGGTTGCCTCAGGTTTTGTTTACAAAGATCATAAATTAACCGGTCCAGTGGATATGTTTGATGATCCGGCTTATGATAATGCTAGAAATCTAGCTTCAAGCATTGCAGATTACCTGAGACGCATGGGACCATTCGAACCCCACAGGCTGCCCGAAGAAGATATGGAATATACGACTCTTCCAAAGGTGATGGAGAAGCTTAAGGGAAGATTCGAACATGTTGATGCAGTGGAAAAAAGAAAAAGCAAGAACAGTTCTCAGAGAGACGTAGAATAAGGGTGTTCTTAGATTGATGAGGAGACCTACCTGGGACGAATATTTTATGGAAATGGCATACATGGCTGCATCCAGAGCCAACTGTGTCAGGAGACAGGTGGGCGCTGTTCTGGTAAGAGATAATACAATTTTAGCCACAGGATATAACGGTCCACCATCAGGATCTCAACACTGTGACGTTGTGGGTTGTATACGAATAGATATGGATATTCCCTCCGGAGAGAGACCTGAATTATGCAGAGGATTGCACGCGGAACAAAATGCCATAATTCAGGCGGCCGTAAATGGAACCAGTATCAAAGACAGTGTTATTTACACAACTACCCATCCATGTGTTACGTGTGCCAAGATGATTATAAATGCCCACATCAAGGAAATCATATATGCCGAAGGTTATCCTGACGAACTATCTGAACTGATGATACTTGATAGTAACGTAAAAACAAGGAGATTCAAAAAACCACAAGATTAATAATATCAAGCTACTTGACCGTCCATGTTCTTTTCGATATCTGGGATTCTTGATTACCTAGTAAATTTGGTGATTGTGATAATCAGGGATCTTAACTATCCAGGGATATTTTTGCTCATGTTTCTAGAAGGAACCCTGCTCCCCATTCCATCCGAAGTTGTAATGACCTTTTCCGGATATCTGGCTCTCACAAATCAACTGCCTACATTTCTCCATATTCCAGCTTACATTCTCGTGCTTGTTGCTGGCACCATAGGAAACGCTGCGGGCGCTTCTCTTGCATATGCCATTGGATTTTATGGAGGCAGGGAGGTCATATTGAAGTATGGGAAGTATGTAAAATTAAATGTGTCGACACTCGACAGAACTGAACACTGGTTCAAAAAATATGGCCCCATATCCGTATTTGTGACAAGAATGATTCCCATATTCAGAACATTCATCTCCATACCAGCTGGACTGGCAGAGATGAACTTTAAGAAATTTCTCTTGCTCACTATTGCTGGATCACTCATATGGGATATACTTCTCGTATACCTTGGATTTGTATTTGGAAGCCACTGGCGTTCAATCCTTGGAATATTCGATGCTTATACTTATATAACCATACCGGCTATTATTCTGGTAGTGGTCTATGTTTATCTCAAGTTGAGAAGCAAACCAAAGCAATGAATTCTTTTTTTAATTCCCTGCAATAATACGAAAATAACATGGCTGGACTTCTTAACATAAAATTTATATACATTAAAGTAATACTTAGTTGTCAACTAAAGGTTGACAAGAGGTAATAGACATGACTGGAATTAAAAGAAGAAAAGATGATGATTGGGATGACGACATATTCGATGACTTCTTTGAGGATTTCGGATTTGACTTTGGAAAAGTCAATGAAAGACTGAGGAAGATGATGGAGAGAATGGTAAGGTCAACAGATGAAAATGTGCATGGACCCTTTGTATACGGTTTCTCCTATAAGATTGGACCAGATGGAAAACCAAACTTCCAGG
Source organism: Thermoplasmata archaeon (assembly GCA_021799315.1). Classification (GTDB taxonomy): domain Archaea; phylum Thermoplasmatota; class Thermoplasmata; order Thermoplasmatales; family Thermoplasmataceae; genus Cuniculiplasma. Next base: position 26,785 of record JAJZAR010000007.1, read on the forward strand.
AATTCGGCAACATGCCCCAAAGGCCTTCACTGAATGCGGTCCCATCCGATGTGGAAACGCGAGAACCTCTCACTGACATAAATTACGATAAGGAAAGGGCATATATTACATTTGAACTGCCTGGAATTGCCAAAGAGGACATTGACCTGAAGGTTTCAGAAACAGACGTCACCATCAGAGTAGCTGTTGGCCCGAGGAAGTACTACAAGAATGTGGAACTCGAAGCGCCAGTGAAGCCGGAATCGGCAAAAGCAAAGTTTACAAACGGAATCCTGGACCTGACATTGGATTTGGAAAAGGGAAAGGCCGAAAACGGTAAATCAGTGAACATTGAGTGAGTATGGATGAAATAGATACTCTCTTATCAATACTTGAAAATTCCACAAGGAGGTCTATCCTGAGAAAGCTTCTACTGGAAGATTCCTATGGACTGGAATTGAGCAAGACTCTTGGAGTATCTCAGCAAGCCATAAACAAACAACTGGAAATCCTGGAAAAGGCCAATATGATTCTCTCTATGGGAGATCGG